>JAUIJR010000321.1 GCA_030431075.1 Polyangia bacterium
GCATCATCGCGGCGCTGGCCGCCGCCCGCCTCACCGCCGACGAGGGCGTGCCGGTGATCTTGGACGACAGCTTGGGCTACGCGGATCCGCAGCGCCTGGAGCGAATGGGCGTGGTCTTGGACCTCGCGGCCAAAGAGGGCCAGATCATCGTGCTGACCTGCCTTCCCGAGCGTTTTTCGACCGTGGGCCGCGCCCGCCAGCTGCGCTTGGGCAGCGACACCGGCCTCGAGTGAGCGCGCGGGAATCGATTTACTTCGCCGAGGTTGCCGGGCCGCGGTCAAAGAGGCCACGATCCCCTCGCGCATGGCGACGCCCGAAACCCAGCCGACCTCCACGCGCCCCTGCGAGAGCTGTGGGGCGGCGGTCGGCTTCGCGCCGCGCGAGCTGAGCACGCGCTGCCCCTACTGCGACTCGCCCCTGGTCGACGTCGCGCGCGGCCGACAAAGCGTCGACCTGGTCGCCCCCTTTCGGATCGAGCGCAAGGTGGCCACCACCAAGCTGCGCGAGTGGCTCTCGGATCGCTGGTTCGCCCCCGAGGCCCTGCGCAAGCTCGACGTCAAAGACCGCGCCCTCGAGGGCCTCTTCGTCCCGGCCTGGGCGGTGGACGGGATCGCCGACTGCGAGTGGCGCGCCCAAGTCGGCATCGTTTGGTACCGCACCGAGCACTACACCGACAGCGAGGGCAAGCGACGCACCCGCACCGTGCGCGAGGTCGAGTGGTTCCCCGCCTCGGGCACCGCCGTCGATCAGTTCGACGACCACGTCTCGCACGCCGGGGGCCCCATCGCGGCCGGCACCTTCAACCGCCTGCCGCCTTTCGACATCGGCTTCGCCCAGCCTTTCGACGAGCGCTGGCTCTCCGGATTTTCGGCCTTCGCCCCCGACCGCCCCGGCGCGGTGCCCATCGAGCAGATCGCGGCCGAGCGGCGCGAGTGGGCGCAACGCCGCATCCAAAGCGAGCTCTTGCCCGGCGACCAAAACCGCCTCACCTGGGTCTCTGCCAAGGTCAGCATCGAGCACGCCGATCGCGTCCTGCTTCCTTTGTGGCGGGTCCGCTGGGAGCACGAGGGCAAGCCCGTCGACTTGTGGGTGCACGGGCAAAGCGGGCAGTGCCTCGGCAACGTGCCCACCTCGACGCGCAAGGTCGTGGCCGCCATCGCGCTGGGGATCACCTTGATCGTCATCGCCGTCTTGCTCGGGAGGTGGCTGTCGTGAGCGCGCGCCTCAAGTGCGAGTCCTGTGGCGGCGCGGTCGAGTACGACACCCGCGAGCAAGCGGCCGCCTGCCTTTTTTGTGGGCTCGAGGCCCTGCGCGTCGACGACGAGGCGCAAAGCTTCGACCCCGACGGCTACTTGCCGATGCGCTTGGACCAAGGCCACGCCGACGCGGCCTATCGCAGCTGGGCGCGCGCGAGCTGGTGGCGGCCCAAGGCCCTGCGCGATCTAAGGGTACAGACCCACGCGATCTACTTGCCGGCCTGGCGCTTCGTGTGTGACGACGACGCCCACTGGGCCGGCCTGCGTCGCGCGCCGACGGCCTCGGGCAAGGCGCCCGTCACCGGCCGCGATCGCATGCGCATCGAGCATGTGGTGCCGGCCTCGGGCGGCCTCGAGTCCGAGGAGCTGTGGGGTTTGTGGCCCTTCGAGGTCGGCGAGATGCGCCCCTTCGACGGTAGCGCCAGCCCGCACGAGCTCCCGGCCAAGAGCCGTCGCCGCGCCGGCGTCGAAGTCCACGCCCAGGTCCGCCAGCGCCACGTGCAACGGATCATCGACAGCCAAGGCCTGGTCAGCGCCAAGCTCATGAGCCAAGTCGAGGACCTCGAGGCGCAGACCCTCTTGTTGCCGGTCTACGTCGGCGTCTTTCGCTTCCGCGACAAGCCCTGGCGCTTTTTGGTCAACGGCCAAAGCGGCGAGGTCTACGGCAAAGCGCCGGTCGACCGCCTCAAGGTCGCCATGGTCATCGGCGCCGTCCTACTGCTCGGCGCGCTCATCGCCTTGTTCGCCGGGCGCTGAGTCGGCCGCATCGTCGTCCGGCGCGGCCGCCTCGTCCTCAGGTTCGGCCGCATCGTCGTCGGGGTCGGCCTCGGCCGCGAGGGGCTGAAAGAGGATCTCCAGATCCTCGGGACGCAGCGCGCCGCCCAAAGCTCGCGCGCCGGCTTGCACCTGATCGGCGAGCTGGGCCTTGCGCGCTTGCAGGTCCAAGATCGCCGCTTCGATCGAGCCCTCGACCACCATCTTGTAGACGGTGACGGGACGCTCTTGTCCGATCCGGTGCGCCCGGTCGGTCGCCTGGTCTTCGGCCGCCGGGTTCCACCAGGGGTCGTAGTGGATCACGACGTCGGCCGCGGTCAGGTTCAAGCCGGTGCCGCCGGCCTTGAGCGAGATCAAGAAGATCGGGACCTCGCCGGCCTGAAAGCGGTCGATGAGCGGCTGTCGGTCTCGCGTCGCGCCGGTGAGCTTTTGGTGATCCAAGCCCGCGTCGTCCAAGGCCCCCTCGATCAGGGCGAGCATCGAGGCGAACTGGCTGAAGACCAAGATGCGATGCCCCGCCGCGACCAGCTCGCGCAGACGCTCGACGAGGCGATCGAGCTTGGCGCTTTGCCGGACCTCGCGGGCCGCCCGCTCCTTGACCAAGCGCGGATCACAACAGACCTGGCGCAGCTTGAGCATCGCGTCGAGCACCAAGATCTGGCTTTGGGCCAAGCCCCGCTCCGCCAAGGCCGCACGCAAGTCCGCGTCCAAGCTCGCGCGCACGGTCTCGTAGAGCTCGGCCTGGGCGCCTTCGATCTGCACCCACTCGATCTGCTCGGTCTTGGGCGGCAGCTCGGGCAAGACCTCGCCCTTGCTGCGACGCAACAAAAAGGGCGCGACGCGCCGCTGCAGCTCGGCCATGGCCATGCGCGCGCGCTCGGGATCCGTGCCCCGCTCGATCGGCCGCCGGATGAACTGCTGGAACTCGCGCCGGGTCCCCAAGTAGCCCGGCATCAGCACGTCGAACAAGGACCACAGCTCGAGCAGGTTGTTCTCGAGCGGGGTGCCCGTCATGCACAGACGATGGCGCGCCTCGAGGCGGCGGATCACGGCGCGGGTCTTGGAGTCCGGGTTCTTGACCGCCTGCGCCTCGTCCAAGATCACGTAGTGCCAAGCCTGACTTTGCAGCACGCGATCGCGGCGCAAGGTCGCGTAGCTGGTCACGATGATGTGGGCCTCGTCCGGCGGCGGAAAGTGCTCGCGGCGTAGGCCGTGCCACATGCGAACCTCGAGCGAGGGCGCGAAACGCTTCGCCTCGCGCACCCAGTTCACCAGCACGCTGCGCGGCGCCACCACCAAGACGGGCTCGTCGAGGCGGCCCTCGGCGTGCTCGTACAAGATGTGCGCGAGGGCCTGCACCGTCTTTCCGAGGCCCATGTCGTCGGCCAAGATCCCGCCGAGCCCGCGCTCGCGCAAAAAGCCCAGCCAGGCCAAGCCGCGCTTTTGATAGTCGCGCAGCTCGGTGTGCAAGCTCGCCGGCGCCTCGCGTGGCTCGATGCCCGAAAAGCCGGCGAGGGCCTTGGCGCGCGCGGCCAAGGCCGGCGGCGCATGAAAGGCCAAGGCCTCGGCGTCGTCGAGCCCCAAGCGCATGAGCGCGGCGTGGCGCATGCGCAGGCGGCCCTTCTCGAGGCTGCGCCCCCAGCGATCCACGAGCTCCACCAATAAGTCGATGGCGACTTGCAAGCGCGCGCGCGGCATCTCGACCAAGCGCGTGCGCCCGTCGGGAAACTGCACCACCAAGCGCAGGGCCTCGCCCAAGAGCAGACCTTGGCCCTCGTCCGCCGCCAGCAGCACCGCGCTTTGCAGCGCCGGCAACAAAGAGACGTACTCGCCTTCGACCTCGACTTCGAAGCCCACCTCGGCCCAAGCTTCGAAGGGCAGCACGCGCCCGTCGCTTTGGGGGCGAGAGGCGTCGTCGACCAGCACCCGCAGCTGCTCTTGGCGCAACAGAGGCTGGGCGAGATCCGCCGCCTCTTCGATCTCGATCTCCCAGCCCTCGGCCTCGAGGCGCTCGTGCTGCAACAAGACGAACTCGCTCCACGCGAGGTGGTCGCGAAAGACGTAGCCGCGCGCGCCCGTCACCAAGCCCAGCGCGTTGAGTCGCTCCCAGCCGGCGCGCTCCCATTCGCTGTCGCGCTCGACCACGTAGGGCCGCCCCGCTGCGTCGTGCACCAAAACCTCGGAGTTCCGCTCGTCGGCCAAGGGGCTGCCGTCGTAGAGGAACTCGACTTCGAGGGCGTCGCCGACCCCCGGGTTGTTCGCGCCCCGCCGCGCCGAGACGCGCAGGCGATAGCCCTTGGTCTTGGCCTCGCGCACGCGGATGGCCTCGGGCGGCGGCAGGCCCAAGCGCGCGACCAAAGCGTGCACCCGGTGCGAAGGGTCCGCGGACTCCTCGGGCGTGATGCCATCGATGAAGTCCGAGTCCCCGCCTTGCAGCAGCTGCATGCGCACGGTCTCGGGCGAGACCTCCGACAGACTCAGCGGGCCGATGTGCCACAGACCCTCGTCGTCTTCGTGGGCGAACCAGGGCTTGGTGATGCCGATGAGGTCCGCGTCGCGCCCGTCGTCGAGGTGCACGCCGAGATACTGGTAGCCGTCCTCTTCGAGGCGCCAACGCAAGGCTCCGCGCTGGCCCGAGGAGACGCGCACGGGCCCCGATCCCGGCTGACCGTGGTTGCCGCACAGCCATGTATTCGGCCGACGCAACAGGGTCTCCAAATGACGCTGGGCGTCGGGGCCGAGCAAGGGCAGCGAGTGCTGGTAGTCCGGGACCCGCTCGCCCTCGTCTTGGGCGGCCTCGTGGATCGCCCACCAAAGCTCGCGTGCCTCCCCCTCGACGCCCGCCCGCGCGCTCGCACCGCGCCGCAGATCGACCTCTCCCGCCGGCCGGACGGCGTCGAAGAGCTCGCTGAACTCGAGCCGACACAAGCTCACCGAGATCCGCCCGCGCGGCTCGACCTCGATCTCGAAGCCGTGCGCGCGCGTCTCGACGACGGGCGCGGGCGCCTCGGGCTTGGGCACGCTGAGCTCGCGCAGGGCCGGCGCCCGAGCCCGGTGCTCGTTCTGCTCGGCCAGCGCGTGCAAGGTCGCGGCGATGTGCCCGCAAGCGAAGCCTATCGGACAGCTACAAAAAGCCTCGACGCCACCTTGGCCTTGGTCGGCCACGCGCACCTCGAAGCGCCGCCCCCCATCGGTGACCGTGGCGCGGGCCTCGAGCTCCCCGACGAAGTGCAACTGCACCCCGGCGCCTGCGTGCAAGGTGGGACCTTGGACCCAAGCCTGAGCGGGAAAGCGGCGCTCGATCTGCGCGAGGCGGTCCTGGCTGATCCGCATGGACCGGGCATCTTAGCCCCTTCGCCCGCCCGCGGCTACGCGAGCCGGGGTCCATGCGCGACTTTGCTCAGGGCAAAAGTCGCGCGACGACGCCTTCGATCTGCCACTCGCCGTGACAGCAGCTGTAGCGCGTGACGCGTCCCACGTCGACGCGGTAGTCGCTCCCACCCGGCGCAGTCCAAGTGCCGCGGACCCCGGGCACGAAGTCCATCGCGTTTTGACCGGCGCCATCGGCGACCCGCAGCTCGCCTTCGAAGTCCTCGTTCATCATCGGCACGCCACACGCCGACTGCGGGCTCAGCTGCAAGGGCGCGTAGACCTCGCGCAGGTTGGGGCCGGTGAAGGCGCCGACCAACAAGCCCTCGGCGTCACGAAGCTGAAACTCCTCGGCCGCGAAGCCGAGCGCGCGCAGCTCGGGGTCGGCCTGGTCGCCGCCGAAGTTGAAGCCCATGAACTCGAGCTCGACTTGGCTGCCCACGCTCATCGGCGGATCGATGACCCCCAAGCTACCGACGGTTATCTGGACGCTGCCTTGCTGCGTGCCGTCGTCGCAGTCGAAGTCCATGACCAGGCCGAGGCCTTGCACCTCGGCTTGCGTCGTCTCGCAGTCCAAGACGACCGGGACCGAGTCCTCGATCGCCCCGGGCCACTCGCTCACGTCGATGTCGAAGCTGGTCTGACTCGCATAGTTGGGCTCGCAGCTCGGGTTGCCGGTCTCGCCGCTCTCCTCGCTCTCGCCGGACTCTCCCTCGCCCTCGCCGGCCTCACCTTCGCCGGCCTCGCCTTCGCCGGCCTCTCCACTTTCGCCGGCCTCCCCAGAGGCCGCGGCGTCATCCCCACACGCCGACAGCGCAAACGCGCCCAAAAGACACAGCAAGGGGGCGACCACGCCCTTTCGAAAAGCCATGTCCCGGAGGTACCACGGGGGCCCCGGATCGATCACGCGCCTAGCGTTCGTGCTCGAGATGGTCCAACAAGCGCTCGACGGCCTGCTGGGCCTGGGCCACGGACTCCCGGTACTTGCGGCGCATTCGCATGTGCATGCCCCCG
>JAUIJR010000322.1 GCA_030431075.1 Polyangia bacterium
GGCCGCGGCAGACATGGCAGGGCCGTCCGCTGCGCTCGTAGACCCAAAGCCCCGCAGGCCGCGAGCCGACAAAGCGTGTGACGCGTCGCACCCTTTGTACGTTGTCTTGCAAGCACTCGCGCGCGGCGATCAAAAGTGCGCGCAAGCTGGCCTCATCGAAGCTCGAGATGGGCGAAAAAGGATCGAGGCGCTGCATGAAGGCGAGCTCGGACTTGTAGACGTTGCCGATCCCCGCGAGGCGGCGCTGATCCACCATCGCCACGCCCAGCGGACACGCTGGGTCGGCGAGCAGGCGCCGCAGCGCCTCGTCGCCGTCGAAGTCCTCGTCGAGCAAGTCCGGGCCGAGGCGCGAGAGCTGCGGGTGCGCGCGAAGCTGGTCGGCGCGCAAGAGCTCGAGCGTGGCCGGTTGGCTGCAGCACACGGAGATCTGCGCGGTGTGCAGCTCGAGCTCGGCCCGGGCGAATCGCTCGGCTTGCGCGGCGAGCTCGTGCGGACGATGGATCCGCCAGCTCCCGTGCATGCCCATGTGCGAGTGCACGAGGCGCTCGCCAAAGTCCATGAGCAGGTGCTTGCCGCGCGCGTACACCCGCTCGACGCGCTGGCCTCGTAGGCCACCGAAGGAGGCGTCCCGGCCGCGGACACGCTCGATCGTCGCGCCTTCGAGCACCCGGTGCAGGGCCCGGGCCGCGCGAAAGATGGTGTCACCTTCGGGCATGGGTGCGCACGCGCCCGGATGCGGCGGCCCCGTCCATGAGGGTCTCGTCCAGCGTAGCGAAGGCCCTCAAGGCAGTGCCGCTGAGCTCGTAGCCGGCCTCGGTCAAGGCCTCGGCGTGGGGGTGTTTGGCGGCGGGCTCGCCGTCGATGCTCTCCAAAAAGAGGGGCTGGCCGGGTAAGGCGCGCGCGCGCAGGGCCTGGCCCGCCGCGGCCAGAGCCTGTCGGCGCGCGACCTCGTCGTCGGGCAAGAACAAGCGCAGGTGTCGGTCGCTGCGATCGAGGTAGGCGACGAGCTCACCTTCGACCAAGACCACATGGGCCCCGACGGCGCGTTGGAGTCGGCGCAAGGCTTGGTCGGGGGCGGGGGCCGGGTCCTCGTCCCGCGGCCAGGCCAAGGCGGCGCCGTAGGGGTTGGCGGGGTCGGTGGCCGCGAGCAAGGCGACGCTCGGCTCGCGGGGGCGGTCGTCGAGAGGGCGGCTGCGCAAGAGGTCGTCGGCCCCGGGCACCGCAAACTGGGCTGCGGTCAGGCCGGCCACGAAGTAGCCGCGGCGCACCCGGCCCGCGTCTTCCATCGCTCGCAACACGGGGTAGATGCCGGCGAAACCGCCTTGCAGACCCTCGGCCGCGACGGCCTCGCGCGTGAGCACTCCGTGCCGCTCGAGCAAGTTGTGGCAGGCCGCGGTCGCACGGCGCGTGGCGTTGGGTCGCTCGACCCCGGCCAAGAACAGGCTCCAGCGCCCCTCGGTGCCGGGCCGAGCTTGGCGACGCGAACGAAAACTGCGACGCCCGCGGACGCCACGCTTGCGCTCGCCGGCCCGTAGCCGACTTCGCAAGGGCGCGAGGGTGTCGTTGGTCACCTCGCCCGCCCAGACCATGGACCACAAGGTCGCCTCGAGCTCGCCGGCAAAACCGCCGAGGGCCGCCTCGAGCTCGGGGAAAAAACACGCACCGCGCTCGGCCAGCAGGGCACGGATCTTCTCGGCCAGCTCGCCTTCGACCGGGGTGGCCAAGGGGGCCAAGGCCGGCGCTTGGTCGACGAGGAACAAGGCGATCTTCGCGTCGCCGCCGTGTCCCGGCGCGATGCCTCTCCACACCAGCTCGCCCGCGGCACACAGCTCGTCGAGGTCGGCCGAACGGTAGTCGGCCACGCGCGCGGGCAAGATCGAGGTGTCGAGGCTGCGCAAAGAGAGGGGACAGCCCTGCAGGCGCTCGACGGCGTCGAGCACGGCGTCGAGGCCCACGCCCGGGTTGTCGATCTGATGCCAGCGCAGGCCAAAGCGCGCCAAGCTGGGACCGTCGACCGCCTCGATCTCGTCGCGCAGCTTGGCCAGCGAGCGTCGCTTGATGCGGCGCAGAACGTCGCCCGCACACCATTCGCGCCCGCTGCCGCCGGGCAAAAAGGCCCCCGCATGCAGGCGCCCCCGCTCGGCCAGACGGCTCAGGGCGCTGCGCACCGGCGCCACGCCGATGCCGAAGCGCGCCGCGACCTCCTCGGCCACAAAGGGCCCGTGAGTCCGCGCGAAGCGGTGAACGAGGTCGCCCAAGGCATCCTCGACCGGATCCAAAAACACGCTCGGCAAGCCCGGGGCGGTGGCCGTGCCCAGGGCGTCGCGGTAGCGACCGGCGTCCTCGGCCGCGATGAAGCGCATCTCGCCGCCGATGCCGACGCGACAGATCCGGCGCGTACGCACCATCTCCTCGAGCCAGCCCTCGAGCGCCTCGGGGTGCCGACAGCGCTCTCGCAGCTCGTCCTCGCGCAGGTCACCGAGGCTCAGCAAACGATCGTGCAGGCCATCTTCGTCGAAGAACTGTCGGTCCTCACCCAACAAGGCGACCGAGGCCGCGACCTCCGCGATGACCTTCGCGTCGAGCAGCTCGCGCAGCTCGGCCTCGCCCATGAGCGCCTTGAGCTGGGCGTGGTCCAAGGCCAGCGCCTGGGCCCGCCGCTCGGCCAGCGGCGCGTCGCCGTCGTACAAAAAGTTGGCGACGTAGTTGAACAAGATGGCGCCCGCGAAAGGGGAGGGGCGCTCGGTGTCCGCGACGACCAGCTCGATGGCGCGTGACTCGATGCCACGCAAGATGCTCTGGAGCCCCGGCAGATCGAAGACGTCCTGCAAACACTCGCGGTAGGTCTCGAGGATCACCGGGAAGTCTCGAAAGCGCGAGGCCACGGCGAGCAAATCGGCTGCCTTCTTGCGCTGAATCCACAGCGGGCTGCGTCGCCCGGGCCGTCGCCGCGGCAAGAGCAGGGCCCGCCCCGCGTTCTCCCGAAAGCGCGCCGCGAACATGGCCGTGTTGCCGAGCTCGGCCACCAAGAGGTCCTCGACCTCGTCGCTGCCGGGAAAAAATGGCTCGATCTCCGGCGCGTGCTCGGTCTCGGGCAGCCGAAAGACGATGCCGTCATCCGACCACATCAAATCGACCTCCATGCCGAGCTCGTGGCGCAAGCGGCCGGCCACCGCCGTGGCCCAAGGCGCGTGCACCCGCGCGCCAAAGGGCGTCAAGATCAGCACCCGCCAATCCCCCGCCTCGTCCGTGACGCGCTCGACCACGATGCTGCGATCGCTGGGCACGCGCCCGGTGGCCTCGGCCTGGTCGGCCAAGTAGGTCAACAAGTTGGTGGCCGCGCCCGCGTCGAGCCCATGGTCTTCGACCAGGCGAGCGTGCGCCGCCTCGCTCGAGGCGCTTTGCAGCTCCCGCGTCAGCGCGCCGATCGCCTGCCCAAACTCCAGCGGCCGCCCGGGGCTGTCACCGTGCCAAAAGGGCATGCGCCCCGGCTCGCCCGGCGCCGGGATCACCAGCACCCGGTCGTGCGTGATCTCGGTGATCCGCCAGCTCGACGCCCCGAGCACGAAGACATCACCGACGCTCGACTCGAAGACCATCTCCTCGTCGAGCTCGCCGACGCGCTTGGAGCTGGGCCCGTCCTCGGCCCCGGTGTGCAAAAAGACGCCGTAGAGCCCGCGGTCGGGAATGGTGCCCGGGTTGGCCACCGCGATGCGCTGCGCGCCCCGACGCGCGGTCAAACGCCCGACGATCCGGTCCCAAGTGACGCGTGGTCGCAGCGGCGCGAACTCGTCGCTGGGGTAGCGCCCGCTGAGCAGGTCGAGCACACCCTCGAAGCTCGAGCGCGGCAGCTCCCAAAAAGGCGCGGCTCGCCGCAGTTGCTCGTAGAGTTCATCGACCTCGCGATCTTCGACCGCGACCATGGCCACGATCTGCTGCGCGAGCACATCGAGAGGGTTGCGCGGCACCGTCGTCGACTCGACCTCGCCGGCGTGCATATGGGCCGTCGCGGCCGCGCAGGCCAACAGGTCCCCGCGGTACTTCGGAAAGATGACGCCGCGCGGCGTGCCCCCGACATGATGACCGGCCCGCCCGATCCGTTGCACGCCGGCCGCGACCGAAGGCGGCGCCTCGATCTGGATGACCAAGTCGATGGCCCCCATGTCGATGCCCAGCTCCATCGAGCTGGTCGCCACGATGGCCGGCAACTTGCCACGCTTGAGTCGATCCTCGACGACCTCGCGCTGCTCTCGCGCCAGCGAGCCATGGTGCGCGGCCGCGATGTCCTCGTCAGCGAGCTCGTTGATGGCCGCGGCCAAACGCTCGGCCAAGCGCCGGCTGTTGACGAAGATCATGGTGCTGCGGTGCGCCTGGATCAGCTCGACCAAGCGCGGATGGATCGAGGGCCAGATCGAAGGCGCCAAGATCGAAGTGGATCCCGCGCCGCCAACCGAGGCGGGCCCCGAAGGCACATCCGGAAAGGGATCGTCGGGGTCGACCGCAGTCTCCCCGAGCTTGGCCATGTCTTCGACGGGCACCTCGACCCGCAGCTCGAAGGGCCGCTTGCGCCCGGCGTCGACGATGCTGACCGGCCGCTCGACGATACGTCCCTCGTCGTCGAGCTGCCCTCCGCCCAAGGCCCTGGCAATGCGCTCCAGTGGCCGCTGCGTGGCCGACAGGCCGATCCGCTGCAAGGGCGGCGCGCCTTCGGGCCGCAGCCCCTCGAGCCGCTCGAGCGAGACCCACAAGTGCGCGCCGCGCTTGGTCCCCGCGATGGCGTGCACCTCGTCGACGATGACGACGTCGACGGAGCGCAAACCCTCGCGGGCCCGCGAGGTCAACAACAAGTAGAGACTCTCGGGCGTGGTGATCAAGATGTCGGGGGGATGCCGACGTTGCCGCTCGCGCTCACGCTGCGGCGTGTCTCCACTGCGAATGGCGACCTCGGGCAGGCGATGATCGACGCCCATGCGTTGGGCCAGCGCCGCGATGCCCCGCAAGGGCGCACGCAGATTCCGATCGACGTCGACGCCCAGCGCCTTGAGCGGCGAGATGTACAAGACCCGCAGCCGCTTTTCGGGCTCGGGCTCGGGCGAGAACATCAGCTTGTCGATGGCGGCCAAAAAGGCCGCGAGGGTCTTTCCGCTGCCGGTGGGTGCCAAGATCAGCGAGCTCTTGCCCTCGGCGATGGCCGCCCAGCCCTCGCTTTGCGCCCGCGTCGGCCCCTCGAAAGCCGCCTCGAACCACGCGCGCGTCGGCGCATGGGCAAAGCCCAAAGCATCGTCGGCCGCCATCGAGCCCGCAGAGTACGACAGCTCCGCCCCGCGGTCCCGGCGCCAAAAGCAGTCTCCCGACAGCCGGTGTCAGGAGGGCCGCGGGGGCTAGGGAATGGCCACCGCGTGGGAGCTGGCGGCTCGCGGCGGCAGGGAGCCTGCGCTACAATCCAGCCGTGACCACGGAAGCGCAGCGCTTGTTGGAAGCGGCCATGAAGTTGACCGACGACGAGCGCTCCGAGTTGGCCGTGTTGCTCGCGGACAGCGTGAGCATCGTCGACGCGGAGGTCGAGCGTGCGTGGGTTGCCGAGGCGCTCGAGCGCCTTGAGGATATCCGCGCAGGTAGAGCGAAGACGACGCCCACCGAGGTGGTCGAAGAGAGGCTCGAGGCGATCATCGCATCCTACGAAGCGAAACGCGCCGCTGGATAGTTGATGCAGGTCGTCCTCGGGCCCGCGGCCGAGTCAGAGCTGTCCGACGCAACGGACTGGTACGCGAGCGTTTCTCCGGAGCTGGGTCGGCGCTTCTTCGCCGAGTACAGACGGGCGAGAGGCCTCATCGAGGAAGCTCCAGAGCGGTGGGCAATGCTGGGGTCGGGGGTCCGTCGCGTCATGTTGTCGGGATTTCCCTACTCGCTCATCTACAGGATCGAGGGCGGCATGGCGCTCATCGTTGCTGTGAAGCACCATCGTCGGGACCCCAACTACTGGAAGAACCGGCATTGATGGCGGCGAACGGCGCCTGAACGAGGGCTCACTTGGCGTTGCGCATCGACGGGATAGCATTGCGAGGCATGCACGGCCTGCTGTGTTCGGCGCTCATAGGCTTGGCAGCGTGCCCGTTGCCCAGTGCCGAGCGGACGTCGAGACCACCGGGCCATGGTATCGAGCACGTGCCGGCACCAGACCCCCTGCCGCCGGTGGAAGCTGATGTGGAGCCCGCGCCGAAAGTCGAGCCAGAGCCCCAAGCGGCCCCCGACCCCGACTACGCCCACATCCGCGTCGACGGCGATCAGATCCGCTTCGACGAGCCCATCGCCTTCGAGATCGACGACGAGGACATCCTCCCCAAGTCCTACCCGCAGCTCGAAGAGGTGGTCGACCTACTCGGGCGGCATCCCGAGTGGCGGATCCGG
>JAUIJR010000323.1 GCA_030431075.1 Polyangia bacterium
CAAAAAGGAGCTGCCGTGCACGTCGACCACGATCTCGACCGGCCCGGCCGGCGCCGGCGCCCGGTTCGCGTCGCCCCCGACGCTCCACCAGCCCTCGACGCCGCCTAGCTCGAGCTCGTCGATGCGCCGAATCGTCGACTGGGCTTGACAGCCCGCGGCCCGAAAGGCCGCGAAGTCGTGCTCGCCCACGAAAGCCCTGGCTGCCCTTTGCATGGCCGCCAGGTCCAAGTCGCGGCCGAGCCCCCACACGAATCGCCGCGTCATCGGGTCATGCCCGCGGGCGCAACGGATCCGGTAGCGGTAGTGCTTGCCAAGGTTGTGCCGACGCGGATGCAGGGGCTGGTCGTCCACCGCCTCGGCCGCCCAGCTCGCGCTCACCTCGATGTCGGGCGGGAGCTTGCCCCACAAGGCCATGCGCACTCGCTCGGGCGGCGGCCCCCGCTCGCTCGGCGGGTCGAAGGCGACCACTTGGCCGTGGGCATGCACGCCGGCGTCCGTGCGGCTCGCCCCACGCGTGAGCACCGGCGCGCCGTAGAGCGCGGACAAGGCCGCCTCGAGCTCGCCTTGCACCGTGCGCAGGTCGACTTGGCGGGCAAAGCCCGAGAACTCGGTGCCCTCGTAGGCCACGCGCAGCAGGGTTGCCACGGCCCGAGCCTACCTGTCGGGGGTCGAGGGTGAAAGGCGCGCCGGCACCGTCCGGCGCCAAAAGTAGAGCGCCGAAAAGACGAAGGCGAGCGTGCACGCGAGCGCCGTGATGTACGAAAAGCCGTAGAAGAACTGCAGCCAGCTCAAGTCCGCTTGCCCGAAGTTCTTGTAGAGCAGCAACCCGACCGAGCCCAGGTAACCGAAGGCGTCGGTCACGTAGATCATGAAGCCGGCCGTGGCCACGAAGCCGACCGCGGCGATGAGGCGATCGAAGAGCACGCAGCCGTAGGGCACGTAGCCCAAGTACAAGCCCAGGCCGACCGCGCCCATCCACAGCTCGGCGCCGACGAGCTCGTTTTGAAAGGCCCAGGTCGCCGCGCCGATCAGTAAGGCCCCGGCGATCATCACCGCGTGAATGACGATCAGCGCGCGCCGGTTGTCGCGGACCTTCATGATCGCGGCGAGGGCCAGCAGCACGCCAAAGGCGACGAAGAGCTCGACCTTGGTCATGACCTCCGGCTCGCCGGCGTAGCCCACCGCATCCCACAGCTCGCGCGCGAAGTTGTCGCGGAAGTCTCGGTAAGCGGTCAGCAGCATGTACAGCACGGTCAGCGCGACGAGGCCCGGCGCAAAGTTGAGCACGAAGCGGCGCCGCGTCGCCGCGTCCATGGGCGCGCGTCGGGTGCGGGCCGACTCGTCGTCGACCGTCGGCGGCGGCAGCTGGCTCAAGGCCCACACCGAGCCCAGCAAGATCGGCGCGAAGCAAAGCCCGACCACGAAGGGCATCCAGCGCTCGGGCACCCCCGCCCCCAACCACCAGCCACCCACGGTCTTCACGGCCATCGAGGCCACGATGTAACTGGCCGAGAGCCCCGCCCCGAGCGCCTCGGACAGTCGACGCCCTTCCAAAAAGCCGAAGACCAGCCCCCAGACCATGCCGAGCGGCAGGCCATTGAGGAACAAGAACAAGATGCCCCACGGTCGCGGCACCAAGGCCAAGCCCAGCAAGGCCAGCTCGGCCACCGCGATCAACAACAAGATGGCTCGCGCCCGTCCGCGCCCGCTCGCCTCCGAGATGACCTTGATGCCGATGAACTTCGAGATGCAGTAGCCGATGACCTGGGCGACGATCAGCGCGATCTTGTAGTCGATCGGGTCGCCTTCGCCGATCTGCAGCTGCCCCTCGAAGGTCCCCATCGCGAAGGGCTTTCGAAAGGCGTACATGCAAAAGTAGGTCGTGAACGCAGCGGCGATGGCGAAGGCGGCAAAGGCCACCGAGTGCCCGTCGGCGTTGCGCGCCTCGAGCCAGCGACGCACCCGCGAGGGCGACCCGGCCGCCTCACTCACGCGAAGCCTCCGCGAGCCCGCTCAGCGACCGGCGCGACGCAAGCTGCGGCGCCAGGGCGTGATGTCGTCGACGTAGCGCTCGCGCAGCGAATCCGGGATCGGGTCGCCGACGCGGGGAGGCCGTCCATCGCCGCGATCATGCACAAACATGGGGTCGATCGCACGGTCGCCCTCGAAGATCTCGAGGCGCAGGCGCGGCCGCGGCGTACGCCCCGAAGCGCCCACCAAGCCCACCACCTGGCCTTGGTTGACCCGCTGGCCGACCGAGAGTTCGCCGACCACGCGCTCGAGGTGTGTGTAACGAATGGTCCGCTCGCCGACGGCGATCTCCAGCGTCAGGCCGTCTTCACCGTCGCGGCGCAGGCCGACGACCTCGCCGTCGCCCATGGCCAGCACGGGCGTCCCGGCGTCCCGGCGGTAGGTCGCGCCGATGCGCCCCTCGACGAACTCGACGTGCGAGGGCAGCTCGCCGCGCTCGCTGCGGTCGACCGGATACCAGGCGACGGGGCTGCGCAGCAGCTCGCGCCGCATGGGCTTGCCGGCGTGATCGTAAAAGGCGGCCTCTTCGCCTTGGACCTTGTACTTGTAGTAGGCGACGCGGCCGGCCGCGCCGATGTAGCGCACGCCGAGCACGCGCCCGTAGCGGTGAAAGTGCGCGCCGAGGTAGCGCTTTTCGACCAGCATCTGCACGCTGTCCCCCGGCCGGCTCTCGGTGTGAAAGTCGACGTCGTAAGCCAAATTGGCCGCGACCAGGGGCGCGAGCTCGAAGCTCTCGTCGGCGTCCGCGACCGCCTTGGCCAGTCCATCGGGCCCCAGCTCGAGCGCGACGACGGCGACGTCGACGCGCAGCGGATGTTGGATGTTGCGCACGCGCAGCTCTTGGCCATCGCGGCAGGCCTGCACGAGATGCCCCTCGGCGAGCTCGACCTCGAGCGCGTGCACGCGTCCACTCGGATCCGCGGCCACGCGCAGGTCGGCGCCGCTGCCGGCGAGCAGACCCAAATCGACCTTGCCGCGCACCGCCCCTTCGATCTCGTCGATGGCCTCCCCCGGCACGCCGACCCCCAGCAACGCCAAGCGCAAGGTGCGTCCCTCGCTCAGACGCGAGCGCTGGATCCAAAGGCGCTCGCTGGCGTCGAAGATCCGCACGGGGTCGGAGCCACAGGCGTTCTCGGGCGCCGCGAAGTTGGCGCCCTCGCCCGCCCCGATGGCCGTACTTTGCAGCTGGAAGTCGCCGAGCGAGCCCCGGTCGCGCCACACCAGCATGTAGAGGTTCACGATGGCGAGCACGAAGATGAGCAGATAGGTGCGGTTGCGCGCCTTTCGCTCCTCGGGCTCGAGCTCTCGGCGCGGCGTCCCATCCTTTTTGCGCGGGTCCACCCGCTTGTTCGAGGGGCCCCGACGCGTACGCGTGCCCTTCGAACGAGCCTGGCTCGTGCGTTTTTTGCCGCCCGTGCGCCCCTTCTTCCCCCGAGAAGACCGGGACGCCGTCGAGCGCCTTCGCTGGCCGGACGCGGCGCGGGGCATCGCCCCTCGTTACCAGAGCGGATCCAGCCCAGCGAGTTTTCGACACAAAGACGGGGCGGGAGCGGGCGCGGGGGGCCCAGCTCAGGGCGGAGCTTGCCGAGGTTGCACGGCGACCGAGGACAGAGCCACCGCCGGTCGCTCGTCGCACCCTTCGGGGAGGTCGTAGGGGGCACTCTCGTCGACGACGCAGTCCCCGCGGGCTTCCACGAGGCTGAGCAGTGACCCATCACAGTCGTAGCTGTCAGCCTCGCTGGGCCGCGCACACTGACCTCGGTAGATCCACTGGCCATCATTCGACCAATGCGCCGGCTTGGGAGCGTCGGCTTCGACGCAGACGTGCTCCTCCAGACGCAGGCGCGCCGCGGTCTCGACTTCGATCAGGTCGCGATTGCAGGTACCTGCGAGCAGCCAGTCTCCCTGTGGCGAGAACGCCACGACCTCGAGCGCCCATGCGAAGGGTTCGAGGGGGATGTCGCCCACCCACACTCGATTCGGATCGGCGCGCCGTCGGACGGCATCACCCGCGATGAAGGTGCTCGCGTCGGAGCTGAACAAACCTCCACGTCCGGACCCAAGCGTCACGGGCTCACCCCACCCTCCGGCGTCTCGCTCGATCAGCACCGACCCTTCCAGCCCGGCGTCGAAGGCACGGCAGACCAACGCGCTCGCATCCGGAGCGCCATGGCACTGCATCTGAACACCGGCTTCAGCTTCGAGGACCTGCTGCACTTCCAAGGCCGCGTTCGTGACGAGCGCGTAGCTCCGGGACGCCGGCGCCTCGTCCAACCAATTCGAGCGGCTCCCCGCGTAGAAGACCAACTCGTCGGGCCCCGGAGACATCACCTCCCACGACCCTTCCCCGAGCGACAAGGAGTCCAAAGATCGGAGCGTCGCCTGACCCGCCGCATCCGCTTCTACCAGCGACCAAGGACCCCTTGGCCCGGCGGGAGTCGACTCGCCCACCGTTCCGACGAGGCGCCCATCGGGGGTACGCGAGAGCCTCACGCCCTCGACCGCGGTCGTTGGCAGGACCATCGAGAGCTGCCACGCGGATGGTGCCGCGGTGTCTTCGAGCGCGACACGGCCGAGAGCGACCTCGGAGTCGTACGCGCGAACGAGGTCTACGCTCGAACCGTCCAACGTGAACCACGGGGCCCCGAAACGCTGGCCCTCACGACGCTCGAGCAAGGTGTGCGCGAGGTGGGGCTTGGCTAGATCGACGCGGACGAGCTCCTGATCTCGTGCCTCGTCCCCGCGGACTCCCACCACGACGAACTCTCCGGGACCCAGCGACTGGACCTCCCCCATGCACGCCGAACCCGATGCGAGCAAAGCGCAAAGTAGTGCCGAACCTCCTTTGGGCCTCGCCCAAGTCGAATGATCCCCCATGGCCCCTAATCTGGCGCGTGGGCCACGATGTCGTCGAAGGCGAAGCGGACGTCGGGGAGCTCGGTGCCGCACATGCAGCAGAAGCTGGGGGCGGCGTAGGTCTCGTTGTAGCCGCACTCGCGGCACTCGCGGGGGAGCGGGCGCTCGAAGTCGTCGTTGTGGCTGTTTTGGCCGCCGCGGACCATCTCGGCCGAAACGATGCCCGTGGGGACGGCGATGACCCCGTAGCCGATGAGCATGAGAGAGGCGGCCATGGCTTGGCCGGCCGTGGTCGCCGGGGAGATGTCGCCGTAGCCCACCGTCGTCACCGTCACGATGGCCCAGTAGATCGAGCGCGGGATGCTGTCGAAGGGCTGGCGGCCGAGCGCGGGATCCCAGTTCGGATCGAACTCGATGTAGTAGATGATGCCGCCTTCGATCACCACGGTGATCAACATGAAGACCAAGAACACCGCGATGCGGGCCCAGCTCGCGCGCAGGGCTCGCATCATCACGTTGCCTTCGCGCAAGAAGGGGCCCAGCTGGAAGACCCGGAACACGCGCAGCAAGCGGAAGGCGCGGAGCAAGCGCAGGCCCTCGGCGTCGACGATGAACAAGCCCAGGTAGGTGGGCAGGATCGACAGCAGGTCGATGAGCCCGAGGAAGCTCAGCGCGTAGGCCTTGGTGTCCCGCACGCACCACAAGCGCACCAGGTACTCGATCGTGAAGAAGATCGTGAAGCCCCACTCCAGGCTCTGCCACAGCAGATGGTGCTTTTGCAGGCCCGGGACCGTGTCGATCATCGTCACCACGACGGCGGCGAGGATCACGGCCAGCAAGATCGCGTCGAAGACGAAGCCCAGACGGGTATCGGCCTCGAAGATGACCTCGTAGACCTTCGCTCTCAGCCCACCTTCGGGCTTGCTGCGGGGGTCGAAGAACACGGGAGCGGATGATAGCCCGAGCTTTGGGATCGCCCAACGAAGGCGCCCTTCGAGGCGGATCCCAGCTCAGCTGCGCGTCCGGGCGCGCGTGCCTTTGCCGCCAGGAGCCTTGCGCGCCGGGCTGGCCTTCGACTTGGCCTTGCTCTTCGCCTTCGCCGACTGGTTGCGCTTGCTCGTCGCGCGCGGGGCCGCGCTGGGCGTCGTCGCGTCCTCGCTGCGCCAGCTTTGCGCGGCGCTCACCAGGTCGGCTGCGTGCTTGCGGGCAGTGGCCGTCACCTCGGCCCCGGCCAGCATGCGGGCGAGCTCTTCGCGGCTCTCCTCGCCTTCGAGGCGGCGCACGCGGGTGACCGTGCGGCCCTCGCGTTGCTCTTTTTCGACGTGGAAGTGGTGGTCCGCGAAGGCGGCGATCTGCGGGAGGTGGGTGATGCACAGCACCTGCCGATCGCGGGCGGTCCGGGCCAGTCGACGGCCGATGGCCTCGGCCACCGCCCCTCCGACGCCGGCGTCGACCTCATCGAAGACATAGGTGACCACCGGATCCCCCGTCGCCAGCACGCCCTTGACCGCCA
>JAUIJR010000324.1 GCA_030431075.1 Polyangia bacterium
CGATGCTCTGCGAGTCGACGTAGGCCTTGCCCTCGCGGACCATCTTTTGCGCCCAGGCGTAGAGCTGGTCGAAGTAGCCCGAGGCGTAGAAGGGCTCGTCACCCCACGAAAAGCCGAGCCAGGCGACGTCGCGCTGGATCGACTCGATGTACTCGACCTCTTCGACCTCGGGGTTGGTGTCGTCGAAGCGCAAGTTGCATCGCCCCGCGAACTCCTCGGCCAGGCCGAAGTTCAAGCAGATCGACTTCGCGTGCCCGATGTGGAGGTAGCCGTTGGGCTCGGGCGGGAAGCGGGTCACCAAGCCTTGCTGCCCTTGCGCCCGCTCCTCGATGATCATGTCTCGAATGAAGTTCGGGGCCTTCGCGTCGGCCGTCCCCGGGCTCGCCGCGTTTGGGCTCTTGGGCGCGTTCATGATTCGGGCAGGCTACGCGCGGGGGCAGGCCCTCGCAAGCGCGGCGCGCCCCCGATCGCTCAGTCCGGCGTGCAGACCTTCACCCACAAAGCGGGCGCAGCTTCGCCCTCGCTGGACGAGATGTAAAAGGAGTTGGGCCCCAACTCGCTGCTCCACAGCAAAAATCCGGGGTCCACGCGCCCGTCGACGTCGAGCCAGCCTTGCACCCGCTCGATGGGCACATAGACCAGGAGCTCCTCGTCGCCGGCTTGCATGGTCGCCTCGAGCTGGCGCGACTCGTCGATGGCGCCGAAGACGTCGCCGCCGCTCGACCATCCATCGGGGTAGCGCTTGTCGACGAAGGTGACCTCGCCGACCTCGGCCGGCGTGCCGTCGCCGCGCCCGGCCGACCAGTCGATGTCCGGCTCGACCACGGGGGCCAAAAAGAGCTGCAAGGGCCCGTCGAGATCGGTGTGCTCGACGCGAAACTTGTAGTGCGCCGCCGTGACTTCGACCCCGCGCCCGGTCATCCACTCGAGGTCGACACGGCCGAGGTAGCCCGTGCGCGCCTCTGGCCCCTCGCCGATCCAGTGCACGGGGGTCTCCCCGAAATTGAGGTCGGTGCACTCGACGCCGATCGGGCCGAAGATGCCGGTCCCGACGCCCGGCGCGCTCATGATGCGGCAGGTCTCGGCCTCCATCGGCCCGTCTTGCACGAAGCTGTCCTCGACCATGTCGATCGCGACCCACTCCCCGCCCTCGCTGCAGTAGGGGAAGTCGGGCTCCGTGCCCCCCATGTCGACGCCGGTGTCCGTGTCCGCGTCGACACCGCTGTCCGTGCTGCTGACCTCGCCGCTGCCCTCGTCGAGCACGCCGGTATCGGTGACTTCACCACTCTCGTCGCTGCTCGTCTCGCCATCGCGGCCGAAGGCCGGGTTGAGTCGCGTACAGCCGGCGCCGGCCAGCAGCGTCGCCACCCCCACCCCGACCACGAAGCGAAAACAAGTCATGCTTCATGGTGACGCGAGCGGGACCGCCCTTCAAGTCGAAGCGCGGCGAAGGCGATCCTCAACTTCGAGTTCGGCCCCGGCTGCGTGGGGGCGGGGCTCCATCGAGCATGGCGGCCAGGTCCCGGGCGCGTTGCGGTCGGCGCGCCGGATCCTTGGCCAGGGCGTACATCACCGCCCGCGGTACGTGCGGCATGACGCGAAGGTTGGTCATGTGGCGCTTGAGGGGCACCACCCGGTCGTGCACATGGGCCGAGATCCAGCGCACCGGGTTGTCCCGCCAGCGCTCCCGTACCACCGACCAGGGGGCGTCCTCGACAAAGGGCGTATGCCCGCTGAGCAGCTCGTACAAGATGATGCCGAGGCTGTAGACGTCGGCGGCCGGGGTCAAAGGTTCGCCCGTCACCTGCTCGGGCTGGGCGTAGTGCGGCGTCCCCACCAGCTTGTGCCCCATCGTCGCGTTGGTGCCATGGACGGTGCCGTCCTCCCAGCTGCGGGCCAAGCCGAAGTCGATGAGCATGGCCCGGCGACTCGTACGCTCGATGAAGATGTTCTCCGGCTTGATGTCGCGGTGCACCACCCCGAACTCGTGCGCGTGGTCGAGGCCCTCGCAGATCTGGTGGATGATGTCGACGGCCCGCCCGGCCAGCATGGGCTCGTCGAAGTCGTGCAGGTCGTCGAGCTGGTCGCCGTCGACGAAGTCCATCAGCACGTAGAAGTGCCCGTCGGGCCGCATCCCGTAGTCGCGGATCTTCACGACGTGCGGGGAGTCGATCTTGCTTTGGATGGTGACCTCGCGCAGGGCCCGTTGGGCGACATCGCGGGCGCGCACCGGCTCGTGCGAGAGCTTGAGGGCCATGGGCGCGTCGAAGCGCGGCGAGCTGACCTTGTAGACGAAGCCAAAGGCACCGTGGCCGAGCTCTTCGAGGATCGTGTACTCCTGCGCGTACACGTCACCGGGCATCAGGCGCATCCCAACTACGATAGCAGCGAGGGGCGAGCCGGCCGAAATTCGGGCCGGCGAGCGCCCGAGTGGGTGCGCCGATGCGCACCTTCTCGCACTGGGAGCAAAGTTCGGCGGCAGGCCCCGGCGCCGGCCCGCGAGCTCAGATTCGGCCCACGAAGTGCGTCCCGGCCTCGCCGTCGAGGGCTTGGTGCAAGCGCTCGGCCGAAGTGATCAGCCCCCGCCGGCCCCCGCGCTTCAAAAAGCCGTGGATGGCCTCGACCTTGGGCCCCATGGAGCCGGCCGGAAAGTGCCCGGCGCGGATGTAGTTCTCGCATTCGGCCATGGTCACCGCGCCGAGGCGGATGGCGTCCTCGCGCCCGAAGTTCAAGTACACGCCGTCGACCGCCGTCAAGATGATCAGCAAGTCGGCGCCGACGTCGGTGGCCAGCACGCTCGAGGTGAGGTCCTTGTCGATGACCGCCTCGACGCCGACGTAGTCGCGGCTACCCGGCGCCTTGGTGATCGGGATCCCGCCCCCGCCGGCCGCGATCACGATGTGCCCCGCCTCGGCCGCCTCGCGCACCATGTGGCGCTGGATCACCTTTTGGGGCTTGGGCGAGGGCACCACGCGTCGCCAGCCACGGCCGGAGTCCTCGCGGATCTCCCACTCGAACTCGCTGCGCCGCCGCTGCGCTTCGGCCTCGCTCAAAAAAGGTCCCACCGGCTTGGTCGGCGTGCCAAAGGCCGGGTCCTCGGGATCGACGAGGACCTGCGTCACCATCGTCACCACGTAGCGCCGGATGTCGCGGCTGCGCAGCACGTTGAGCAGCGCGCGCTGCAAAAAGTAGCCCAAGCTGCCCTCGGTCTGGGCGACGAGCACGTCGAGGGGCGCCGCATCTCGCTCCTCGCGCGAGGCCTCTTCGCGCAAGAGCAAGTCCCCGACCTGCGGCCCGTTGCCGTGGGTGATGACGATGTTGTAGCCGCGGTCGACCAGGACCATCAGCTGCTCGCAGATCATCCGGGCGTTGCGCGCGTGGTCGGCGTGGTCGCCTCGTTCGCCGGGCTGGATGAAGGCGTGACCGCCCATCGCCACCACCACCGTCGGCGCCTTGGGAAGGCCGACCGTCGCCACCGAGATTTCACCCGCCGCATTGGACATGGGCCGAGCTTAGCTTGGCCCCCGGGCCGAGGCGAAAAGGCGGCGACGCCGTCGGGCCCCAATGGGCTCTCACCCCCCTCGCGGATCGCGGCGCAGCGGCATCGTCAGGCAACGCCCGCCGCCGCGCGCCCGCGAGAGCTCGCTTCCCGAGAAGCTGAACACGGTTCGCTCGCGCTTCATGCCGTCGGCGATGATCTCGGCGCGCTGCTCGGGCGCTTGCACGATCGACAAGCGCACCTCTTCGAAGCCGCGTCGCTCGAGGGCGCCCACGGTCCGGCGGTTGCGCGCGTACAAGATCACGTGCCCCGGCGAGACGCAGACCGCGTTGGCCCCGTCGGTCCACTGCTCGCGCTCTTGGTGCAGGGGCTCCTCGCCACCGCAGGGCACGAGCTCGACTTCACGGCCGAACTCCTCGCGCAGCACGTCGAGGGGCGCCGCACCGTCGATCAAGTGCGGCACGCGGCCGGGCTCGAGGCGCACCACCTGCAGCCCCGGCGCCCCCGGGCTGCCCGCGACCAGTGGTCCGTGGCCCAAAAAGGCCGTGCGATCGATCTGCGTCAAGATGGTGTCGAGGTGCATCACCGAGCGCGCCTCGGGCATCAAGACGGCGTAGACCCGCTGCAAGCGCGGGTAGACCGGGAACAAGGCCTCGCGGGCCAGCCGTTCGATGGTCTGGGCCGTCGTGCGCTCGGAGCAGCCGATCATCAAGACCTCGGGCGACAAAACCAGGCAGTCGCCGCCTTCGAACTTGCGGTAGCGCGGGTGCCGGTCTTCGTCGGGTTCGTCGAAGATGATCCGCGACTCGTCGACCACCGCCCGCAAGGCGAAGGCCACCGTCCTCGACTCGCGCAAGCGGGCCTGGGTGGCCATGCGCCCGCGCAGGATCTGGTCGTAGATGCACACGCAAGGATCGCGCATGAACATCAAGTTGGGGGCGGGACCGACGGCCATCTCCCGGCGCTCGAAGGCCAAGGCGCGCGTGCGGGCCAAGGACTCGGGGACGCCCTCGAGCTCGTGCCAGTAGACCCCTTCGATCAGCGCGCGGGCCAGACGCTCCGCCGGCCAGGCGGCCAAGGTCGGGGCGACCTCGATCACGCCGGCCGTCTCGCAGACGTGGGCCACCAACTGCTCGCGGTCGGGGGCGGTGGAGCGGGCCAACGCGGCCGCGAGGAGTTCTTCGAGCTCGAGCACCTCGGCCCCCGCGCCGCGCAAGATCTCGGCCATGAGATCGTGTTCGCGCCCGGTCTCGTCGGGGCTCAGGATGTCGTCGAAGAGCAGCCGCTCGAAGTCGTGCTGCGTCATGCGCTCGATCTCGCGACCGGGACGACGCACGACGACGCGCCGCAGCGCCTCAACCTCGTTGTCGATGTAGGGATCCGCTGCGGGGGTGGAGACTCCGGCCGGGTTGCGCGCGCTCATGGGACCTCGCACCGGGGCCCCACCGCAATGCGCGACCAGACCTCGATCGGATCCGATGGTTTCGCCGCACAACTCCCCTGTCAAGCCGAACGCCGGTCGAGCCGGCCGCGCGCGAGAGGCGATCTCCCGAGCACCGAGATCGCGCCCACACGGCGCCGCGCGAGGCTTCCCGCCCGCCTCTCGCATCGCTATGGTGACGCCGACGCGCGCCCACTGCGGGCCGCCTTTTGGACCATGGCCCGCCATCTACGCTCCCTTCGAGATCTCAACGCCGACGAGTGCGCCCGCTTGTTGGAGCTCGCCGCCGACATCAAGGCCGCGCCGCAAAAGTACGCGAGCGCGCTGGCCGGCAAGTCGATCGCGATGATCTTCGCCAAGCAGTCGACGCGCACGCGGATCTCCTTCGAGGTCGGCATTCACCAGCTCGGCGGCCAAGCCCTCGCGCTCTCGACCGGCGGCGGTACCGGCATGCAGATGGGCCGTGGCGAGACCACCCACGACACGGCCAAGGTCCTCTCGCGCTTCGTGCACGGCATCGTGATCCGCACCTTCGCGCAGTCGCAGGTCGAGGGCCTGGCCGAGCACGGCAGCGTCCCGGTCATCAACGCCCTGACCGACCTCTACCACCCCTGCCAGGGCCTCGCGGATCTGCAGACCATCCGCGAGCACTTCGGCGACACCCGCGGTCGTCGCTTGGTCTACGTCGGCGCGGGCAACAACGTGGCCCACTCGCTGATGTTGGCCGGGCCGCGGGCGGGCATGGACGTCGTCGTCGCCTGCCCCACCGAGCTGCCCCCCAACGCCCACGTCTTGTTGCAAGCGCAAGCCGATGCGGCCGAGTACGGCACCAAGGTCGGCGTCGAGACCGATGTCGAGCGCGCGGTCGAGGGCGCCGACGTCATCTACACCGACACCTGGGTCAGCATGGGCGAAGAAGAGGAGGCCAAGCGCCTGATTCAGATCCTGCGCCCCTACCAGGTCAACGAGGCGCTCATGGCCAAGACGGGCACGAAGTCGATCTTCATGCACTGCTTGCCGGCGCATCGCAACGACGAGGTCACCGACGCAGTCATGGACGGTGCGCAGTCGGTGGTCTTCGATCAGGCGGAGAACCGGCTGCACGCCCAAAAAGCTCTGCTCGCCTTGTTGATGGAGGCCGCCCCGTGGAGCTGAGCCTCGACGCCTTCGAGCCGCGCTACCGTCGGATCCTCGAGAGCTGCGAGCCCTACCTCGTCACCTACCCCGGCAACCTCTCGGCCCTGGATCTCACGCCTTTCGGCTTCGAGATCCCCGAGGCCAACATCTACGACCCGACCACCTTGCGCAGTCGCGGGGTCATCGACGCCCTGCACCGCCTCGATGCCTTCAGCTTCGGCGGCCAGGACATGCTCATGC
>JAUIJR010000325.1 GCA_030431075.1 Polyangia bacterium
CAAACGACCCAGACATGCCATTTCGAATGCTCGTCTACATGACGCGCATCTGGGAGCGCTTTCGCAAAAACAACCCGTCTGGGCCACTTCCAGTTGTCCTCCCCCTCGTCGTCAGTCATGCGATCGACGGATGGACGGCGCCCAACCGCATGGTCGAGATGTTTGCCCCCTCGGTCCGAGGACTCGACGGCGTCACCCCACACCTTCCCCAGTTCGAGTTCCTCGTAGAGGACATCACTCACCTCAGCGACGATGACATCTCCGAGCGAGTCTTCGAGCTCTACACCCGGCTCGTCCTGTGGCTGCTGCGCGACGCGAGAAGCGCAACGTCCCTGATGGCCAAGCTTCCCGCTTGGGCGGCTTCGTTTTCAGCCGCCATGGCCGCGCCCAACGGCCAAGAGGCCCTACAGCAGCTGTTTCGATACATCGCCGAGGTCACCGACGAGATGCACTTCGACAGCTTCCGTGCCAAACTCGTCGAACTCGCCCCCGAAGTCGAGCCTGCTGCCATGACCATCGCCGAGGAACTCATCAGCCGAGGAAAAGCCGAAGGCCGCGCCGAAGGCCGTGCCGAAGGTGCGCGCGACGCCCTGGCCGCGACCCTCTCGAGGCTCCTACTCGAGAACTTCGGGCCGGTTCCTTCGGAGGTACAAGCCAGCATCGATGCGGCGGCGACCCCCCAGCTCGAGGCGTGGCTCTCCCGCATGTTTGGCGCCGACTCCATCACCGCCGTGTTTGGCGACGCGTAGCCGCGATCCACGAACGGAGCCTCGCCCGCGAGGGTCGGCGCTCGGAAGCTCGAGCGCCGAGTCAGTCCGTCGGAAGGCCGCGCTTCTGCACTCGCTGGACCATCGCCTCCAGCTTGCGGTGCACATCCTCGCACGGGACCGTCTTCGACCTGCCGGCTCGGAAGTCCTCCAACCACCGCTTGGCCTCCACTACTTCGCGCTCCGCTCTCGGAGCTCTGCGAGGGCGAGTGGCCCGGCTTGTTCATAGTTGTTCATGACGCGTGGCAGCCCATGTGCGTCGGTCCACTGACTGAAACAGACTTCGAAGGCGGCGCCGAGCTCCAGCGGCGGCTCGTGAAGCGGTATCTCCAAGCCATCGAACAATCGTGCGCTGCCACTTTCCAAGCTTCGCAGCCATCGATCGCAGCTCACGCACACACAAATCGGGGTGAGACCGTGAGCATCGAACCACGGATGCAACGAGCACGCCTCCCCCACCTCGATCGCCTGGTGTATGTGCTCGCATGCGTGGACGGACCACTGGTAGCGGTGCTCATCACACAGGAACATGCCAGTCATCACTTTGGCCCCTCACCGCCACCGCCGACAGATCCACGGCTCCTCCGGCACGCACTCATCCTCCACGCAGCGCAAGTTCTCGTACGGGTCGCAGTGGTTATCGAAGCCGGTCATACACGCCCCGCCCTCCGGGATCGAAGGGATGCACAGCCCCGGATCTTGCTGGATTTCGCAGACAGCTCCGGGTCCGCAGGTGTCGAGCTGCTCGCCGCAGTTTTCACCCACCGCGCCTTTGGCCGTGCAGCCGAACTGTGAGCACCAAAAGCCTTCGGCGCAGGTCGCTATGTCGGCGCCGCAGTTGGCCCCCTCCCCCACGACCGCCTTGCCCGAGCACGCGTCTTCGCAGACCGCGTAGGGTTCTCCGCCGGCGTAGTCTTGGCAGTGCAGGCCCTGCTCGCACGCGGCCGTCGGCATCAGGTAGCCGCCGTTGTGGCCCGTGCACTCCGCGTCGAGGGGCTCCGTTCCGGCGTAGACGAAGCACTGCGACTGGCAGCTTTGAGCGTCGATCTGGGGTGGTTCGTTCGAGCAGCCGAGCGCTTCGATGTCCGCGATGATCGACGCCGCGCACGCCCCGTCGTAGCTCCAGCCGGCCGCCTGGGCCGCTTGGGCCTCGGCTTCGAGCTCGCCCCGGACCTCTTCGATGCAGGCCGTCACGCTCGTGAAGGGGCGCTCGTCACAGGTGCAGGCCGTCAGTTGTTCGCAGTGCGCTTCGGCGATGCGGGCCGCCGCGTCCGCTTCGGCGATCGGGGCTTCGCCCGTCTCTTCGCCCGTCTCCGCACCGGGGCCCCCGCAGCCCGCCAGCAGCGCGCCGAGAGCTAGGCGAACACAAAGAATCGACGCATGCGAAGGGCTACGCATGCGTCGATCTTAGCGCAGCTGTCTGCGCCCGGGGACGAGTGGCGCTCAGCCGCCGCCCGTGGCCACGATCTGGCGGTCCACGAGGGTCGAGCCCGAAAGGCTGTCTTCGTCGGACTCGGATCTCGAGGCTGGCGACGAGATGTCTTTGAAGCGCCACATCTCGAGCACGCGGGCTGACGCGCCCTCGTAAAAGCCCGTCTCGTGCTCGTAGCCCGCCGGGTTCTCGAAGGTGCCGAAGATCATGTCGATCAGCGGGAGGTCCGCGAAGTTGCGATCGTGGATCCCGCGGGCGTGGTGCACCGTGTGGCTCTCGGGACGCTGGATCAGGTAGCCCAGCCAGCGCGGCGTGCGGAGGTTCGCGTGTTGGAAGATCCCCAAGAAGGTCGTGAAGAGGATCGTCGCCGTCGCCGCACGCGGATCGAGCCCGAGCACCAACACCATCGCTAAGCTTCCGATCGCCGTCCAGCCGACCATGTCGAGAGGGCTGAACCAAAAGGCGCCGGCCACATCGAGTCGCTCTGCGCTGTGGTGCTGTTGGTGAAAGAGGCGCCAAAGCACCGAAGTGCGGTGCATCGTGCGGTGCCAGGTGTAAAGGCCGAGCTCGTAGACCAGAAGCGCCGCCGCGATCTGGATCGGCAAGCTCAGCTCGCGCAGGTCCAGCAGCGTGTGCGCGGCCAGGGCCTCGTCCCAAAACATGGGCAGGTAGGTCGAGAGGAAGAAGAAGGCGAAGAAGGACAGCGTCCCCAAGATTCGCCACCCGCGGACGGTCGGCAGCTCACGGCCGGGGAAGAGCGCCTCGGCCAGCGCGAGCCCGAAGTACGTGACGAGGACCGAGAACGAGATGGGGTCGCTGAGTATTTCGATGGGTGTAGGCATCTTGCTCCGTGGCGACCAGTTGGTCGCTTTTTGGAGGATGCGATGCTTCGACGGCCCATCCAGTGAACTTGGCGCCCGGTTCTGCGACTTATTTTTCTCAATAATCTCAAGGGCTTGACGAGATTCGAGAGTTCACGGGCGTGACCGGCCGGGAAAAACCAGATGGTCGGTATAGTTTTTTCGCCATGGGCGACAAAGGCGAGCGCACGCGCGAGCGCATCTTGGATGTCTCGCAGCGGCTGATCCTGCAAAAGGGCTTCTCGGGCGTCGCCATCGACGAGATCGTCTACGAAGCCGAGATCACCAAGGGCGGCTTCTTTTATCACTTCAAGAACCGCAGCGACCTCGCACGCTCCTTGATGGAGCGCTACTTGGAAGATGACGACCGGATCATCAAGGACCTGCGCACCCAGTCCTGCGAGCTCGTCGACGATCCCCTGCAGCGGGTGCTCGCCTTCTTGAAGCTCTACGCCGATGCGCTCGGCCAGGTCGAAGAGGTGCACCCCGGCTGTTTGGTGGCGAGCTTCACCTACGAGAGCCAGCAGTTCGACGAGGTCATCCACGAGCAAGTGCGCCAAGGGGCGGAGTCGTGGAAGCGCCTGTTCATCGAGCACGCCGAGCCGGCGCTCGAGACCCATGAATGCGAGGTCTCGCTCGACGACCTCGGCGACATGCTCAACGCCATCTTGGAAGGCGGCATCTTGATGTCGCGCATCGAGGGGAACAACGCGATCTTGCACCGCCAGATCATGTTGTTCCGCGACTATGTGCGGCGAGTGTTTCACCCCAAGGCGGCCTAAACCGCCCCGGGGTGCGCTCGCCCGGACTGGCGGGCTGCCCTACTTCTTGACCTTCGTGCCGCTGCCGCCGTCGTCGAGGAGCTTGAACTCGATGCGGCGGTTGTTGGCGCGACCTTCGGGGGTGGCGTTGGTGTCGATGGCTTCGTCGGGGCCCGCACCGCGGGTCTCGATGCGCTCGTCGGCGACGCCCTTTTCGACCATGTAGCGCTTGACCGACTCGGCGCGGCGACGCGAGAGGTCGATGTTGTGGTGGTAGCTGCCGTTCGAGTCGGTGTGACCCGAGACCTCCACGCGCAAGCTCGGGAACTTCTGCATGATGGCCACGGCCTTGTCGAGGGTCTCCTTGCCCTCGTTCTTGATGCGGTCGGAGTCCGTGTCGAAGTTGACCCCCTGCATGATGCCGGTGAGGTCGGCCAGCTCGGGCGGGACCTCGTCGGGACAGCCGTCGGAGTCCTCGAAGCCGTTGCGGGACTCCGGGTCGTCGGGACACTGATCTTCGGGGTTGGCGATGCCGTCGGCGTCGTTGTCGTCGACACACACCGTCGGGCAGCCGCGCGGCATCTCGCCGTAGACCTCGGGGCAAAAGTCCTCGTCGTCGCGCACGCCGTCGCCGTCTTTATCGCGCGGGCCGCCCAGGCCCTTGTCGCGGTCTTTCTTGCGTCCGAGGGTGACCGAAAATCCGAGCAAGACCTCGGGGCTGCGGATCGAGCCCTCGGCCACGCCGATCCGGTTGGTCACGATGTCGCGGACGTCGAGGCGAAGCATCGTCCAGCGGTTGATGAAGAACTTCACGCCGCCGCCGTAGTGGATCGAGATGTCGACTTCGCTGCCGACCACGTCGCGCGGCGAGTTCACTCCCAGCGCACCGGCGCCGAGCAAGACGAAGGGCGTGATGCTCCACAAACCGAGCTGGCCGACCACGTGGCCGCGCGCGTTCCAGACCCAGGCGCGGTCGCCCGCGGGGTCCGTGCGGGCGGGCATCAGGGCGCCTTCGGCCTCGATGCCGAAAAAACGCAGCGGGTAGTAGCCGCCACGCAGGCCGAAGTCGGGGGCCACGCGGCGAAACTCCTTGCGGCCTTGATCCGGCAAGGCGAAGTCGGCCTCAAACAGCTCGATCTCGCGGTGCGGGAACCACACGCCGCCGAACACGCCGATCTCGCCCATGTTGCGCTCGGGGGCCCACCGGTAGATCCAGCGGGTTTGGGCGTCGCCTCGCCCGCGCGAGGAGTAACGCCGCGAAGTCGAGACGCCGTCGCTCGAGACGCTGGCGCTGGCTTCGCCTTCGGCGCTCGTTTCGGTGGAGGAATCGGCCGGAGGCGCCGCCCAGCCGGAGGCGGGGAGCAACGAGGCAAAAAAGCCCAGCGCCAAGGCGCGTCGTCGCGGCATCGAAGCACCGACCATCAGCCGCCCACCTCGCAGGTGCAGCGCATCTCGATGATGACCACGCCCTCTTGGATCTGCGTGCAGGAGTTGCCGACCAGCTCGATGGTGGTCTCGTCGACCAAGTTCCAACCGTTGGGATCCTCGTAGGGAACGTCGCTGTCGTTGATGCTGACCGTGCACGAAGGCGCGAGCTCCATGGTGAGCGGTGTGTCGAGCGCCAAGGTGCAGTCGCGCACCCCGGCGATGATGTCGTTGAAGGCGTCGACGAGGGCCTGCTGGTCCAGCGCTTGGTAGTAGGTCGCGTCCGGGTCACCGCTTTGAACGCCGGCACCGGCGTTGGCCACCGCTTGGAGGTGCGTCCCGGCGATCTGATCGCCGACGCTGATCACGAAGGTGCGAATGCCCTCGTCGTAGGCGTCACTCACGGCCGTGACCACCGCGTCGCGGGCCTCGGTCTCCTCGGGCGAGCCGGGATCGGGGTTGGGGACGGCGCAGGTGTCGGGCTCGCCGTCGGTGGCCAAGATGATGAACTTGTCGCCGGGCCAAGGGTCCGCGGCCACGCCGGCCGCGACCATGGCGAAGCTCTCGCCCGTCGGGGTCTCGTTGGCCGGCGCGTTGGCGGCGAAGAGAGTCTGAATCTCGTCGCGGGCGTCGAGCTGCGCGGGAATCTCTTGGATGGCCGGGCAGGTCATCGCGTCGCCGGTGTAGAGGCTGAGCCCGAAGCGAATGTCGGACTGCAAGCTGGCCACCACCGAGTTGTTGCTGCCGACCAGCGAGTCGATGACCGCGTCCCAACGCGGGGTACCGCCGAAGTCGGTGGTCATCGAGCCGCTTTGATCGACGAGGATCTGCATGGTCGGCACCGTCGGCGTCAAGATGACGTCGAGGGTCGGACAGCCAGTGCCCTCGGCCTCCATCCCCTCTTCGCCCTCACTCGCCGTCGCATCGGCCGAGGTCTCCGAAGCCTCGCCCGTCTCGGTGTTCACACCCGGACAAAACTGCTGCCCCACGCCATCGTCGACGCACTCGTCGGCGCAACCCGACGCGAGGAAAATGAGAGAGG
>JAUIJR010000326.1 GCA_030431075.1 Polyangia bacterium
GCCGCCGAAGCGGGCCGGGTCTTCGCGTGAGGGCGAGTCCCTCGCTCAGTTCGTGCGGTCGATCTGGAAGATCGCCGTGCTGCCGCTGACCTCGTTGGCCACGACGAGCAGGTCGTTGCCGTTGGGGCTGTCGGCGGCGGGGATCACGATGAGCCCCTCGGGTCCGAGGTCCAAGGCCGTGTCGGTCTCGGGGTCGCCGCTGAAGTTGCGGGCCGCCTCGTAGGTCATGAAGGTCGGAGCCGCCGGGTCGTCGAGGCACCACACCATGATCCCGCCTTGGCGCTCGAGGCCCACGAAAGCGTAGGGCATGGCGTCGAGCTCGGCCACCGTGACGCCCTCGGGCTCGGGGCCCTTGTTGTCGCTGCGGCTCTCGAAGCTGCCGTTCTCATCGTTGTTGCTGTTGAAGTCCGCCGCGAAGTTGGCCGCGATGTGCTCCTCGATGAAGGCGCCGCTGTCCCAGACCAAGCTGCCCGAGGCGTCCCACACGCTGACCGAGCGGGTGCCAAAGGCGTACAGGGCCTCGTAGTCGGCGTCCGCGTCGGTGTTCCCCAAGGTGCTGGTGACGGTGAGGCGACCGAGCTTCTCGTCGTCTTGGATCGTCGCGTCGGTGAACACGGCGCTGTCGAGGGTCAGGTCCTTGATGCGCTCCTCTTCGGCGAAGCCGTCGTAGTCACGGGCGTCACCTTCGTTCGCGCTGATGACGTAGTTGCTGCCGCCGGACATGAAGCTGGCGATGGCGTCGGGCTGGTACATGCCGAAGACGGGCCAGTTGGCGATGGCGATGGCGCCGTCGTCGTCGCTGGGATCGAGCTCGTTGCCGCTTTGGCTGTGGTCCTTGAAGCCGAGGGCGACGAGGCCCGAGACCGCGTCCGTGCTCAAGTCGATGATGCCGAGCGCGTTGTTCTCCTGCATGACGACCCAAGCGGTGTTGCCGTCGGCCGAGACCGCGATGTACTCGGGCTCGAGGTCCTCCGCCAAGCTGGCGCCGGGCCCGAAGACGCGCACGTCGGCCGGCACGCTGGCGTTGAAGCTGCTCCAGTCGAGGGTGGTCACGTTGGCGTTGGTCACCGAGCCGACGCCGCCGGAGATGTCGATGATGCTCACCGACCCGACGGGGTCGACGTCGTAGTCGTCGTTGGGCTCACCTTCGTTGGCGACGAGCACCTTGTTGCCGTCGGGCGTGAAGGTCAGCATGTCGGGCAGCGCACCGACGTCGACGTCGGCAATGTAGGTTCCGTCGGCCTGGAAGAAGACGACCTTGCCGTTGTCGGTCTTGGTGTTCGCGGGCACGGCCACGGCCAGCACGCCGTCGTTCACCGCGGCCGAGGTCACGTCTCCGCCGTAGGCGGCCACCGAGATCGAGCCGAGCAAGCTGGGCGTCCCGACCGTCGCGATCGACACGCGATCGACCTGCGGGCCCGAGCCGTTGACGATGAACAAGGTGTCCGTCGCCGGATCGAAGGCGACGATCTCCGCCGCCGAGTCGTCGAAGACCGCCGTGCGGTAGTCCCCGAGGCGCGTGAGCGTCATCGAGCTCGCGCAGTCGGCACCGTCGCCGTCGCCATCTCCGTCGCCGTCGCCGTCGCCGTCTCCATCTCCATCTCCGTCTCCGTCGCCATCTCCGTCGCCGTCGCCATCTCCATCTCCGTCGCCATCTCCGTCGCCGTCTCCATCTCCGTCGCCATCTCCGTCTCCATCTCCATCTCCGTCGCCGTCTCCGTCTCCATCTCCGTCTCCGTCTCCGTCTCCGTCTCCGTCGCCGTCTCCATCGCCGTCGCCATCTCCATCTCCGTCGCCGTCTCCGTCTCCATCTCCATCGCCGTCTCCGTCGCCATCTCCATCACCCGTCGTGGAGGTCTCCGACGTCGTCGTGGAGCTCTCAGTCATGGTGCCGCTCTCCTCCTCTTCTTCACCCGAAGAGGCGTCGGTCTCGCTGTCCTCGTCGGTGGCGCTGTCATCGTCGCCACATGCGGGCGCGGCGGCCAAGAGGGTCAACAAGAGGCCCGCGCGCGAGGGCAGGGCCAAGAAGGAAGCTCGGCTGAATCGTTTCATTGGCCGCGGACTTTCGAGCCCCGCGGTGGCGACTCGGTGGCCGCGTCGTGCCCAGTGCGTGATGCTTTGGTGTCGCTCAGGTCACGCGCGCGAAGACGCGCCGCGCCCACCCGAGCGCCTCACCGGCCCAAGAGCGCTCAGCGGCGGCGATTCATGAAGTCCACGGCCCCGGCACGCATCTGCTCGCCCTGACGGGGCGTAAAGAAGGTGTCCGGTCCGCGGCGGCACGAGCACATGATGTTCTCGTAGCTCTTGTGGTGGTCGAGGCCAAAGGCGTGACCGACCTCGTGGGCCAAGGTGGTGTTGGGCGCGTCGTTCGAGATCACCAGGTACTGGCGCTCGTGCATCTGGGCCCGCATGCCGGCGTAGCGCCAGTGCAGACCCGAAAGTCGGGCGTCGGCGTCGTCCTCGTCGCGCATCGAGACGCTGTCGACAAAAAAGACGTGCAAGGTCCCGTCGTGGTGGGCACGGCGGGCGAGCTCGAGGCGCTCGGTCTCGGTTTGGATGCGTTCGTGTCCGGGACCCATGGTCCGGATCCGGGCAACGTGCACCCGCATGCGAAAGGCCGCCAAGGCGCGGTTGGTCCGCCGGACCGAAGCGACGATCTCGGCGTCGGTGGCGACGGGCTGGCCGCGCTCGGTGGCGATGTGGACGGTCAGCGGCACCTCGATAAAGGCGTCGGGGTCGGCCGGCGCGGGCGGCGAGGGCTGCGGGCCACAAGCGGCGTTGCCCATGAGGCCCAAGCCCAACAAGGCGGCCCCGGCCATGCGTCGAAGCCAGGCGCGGCGACCCCCTCGACCAGTGGGGCGGTCAGAGGGGCGGCGGCCCGTGGACGCAAGCGTCGAAGTGTCGTCGATGCGTCCCATGACTCAACTGTGCGACGCATCCGAGCCGGTGCAAGTTCAAGAGAGGGGCAAAGTGCCACAGGCCCCCCGTGCTACACTTTGCGCATGTTTTCCCTCGGCTCGGACGCCGCTCGAAACGCCCCCCAATTCGTGCCCGAAGCGTCCACCCGTGACTGGTTGAGCGAGCGCCTTTTCGGCCTCGCACAGCGCCTCGGTCCGCCCGCAGCGGCCCCCCGCGTGATCGTGGATCCGCCCGGGGGTGCATCCCCTCGGAACTTCGATTCGCTCTTCGACATGTTGTGCGGAGTCCAAGACCTGGTCGGCCAAGGCTCGCTCGATTTGACCTTGGTCGAGGTAGGCCCCGGAGACGCCCCGCAGATCCCGCCGGGTTTCGAGGCCCTGGGCGACCCGCGCGGACAGATGCTGCACACCCTTCACCGCGAAGGCGAGTACGCAGTCCTCTACAACCCGGTGGCCTTCCGTAAAAGTGAGCTGCTGTTCGCGGCCGTCGCCCGCGAGCTCGGCCGCATCGCCATCCACCAAAACGGCGGGCACCTGGGCGAGACCGACCCCGACGTCTGGGAAGCCGAAGCCGAGATCGCCGGCATCGCCTTGGGCCTCGGCGTGTGGCTGGCCAACGGCGCCTACATCTTCGAGAACGCCTGTTGCGGCGGCGGCTGCGGCATCGACCTGCGCAGCTTGCGAACGGGCCTCTCCATGCCCGAAGCCGCCTTCACCACCGCCCTCGACGCCAAACGCCGCGGCCTCAGCCGCCGCATCGTCGCCAAGCACCTGGCGCCGACGCAAAAGGCCGCCTTCAAGAAGAGCTGGTCGGCGATCGGCAAGTCGCCCACGCCGGCGTTGGCCGCGGGTGGTAGTCGCGCGGCGTTGGGGTGAGGAAGGCGCGCACCTAGGGGTACTTCAGTGCCGGCGGATCGGTCGGTGCCTCGGGCTGCCCTTGGTAGAGCGGATCGGCAGGGCGAAACAGCTCGGCGTCCTCAGTTTCGTAGGGCACCGCGGCACATCTTCCGTCCAGACACGCAGCCTTGTGCCTGACCGGTCGCGGCACACATCGGATGCTCGGCACGGACTTGTTGCAGCTCGTACTGCGCCTTCGATGCGCCTTCAGCTCCTGCAGAAAACTCCGATTGTAGGGCACCTGTGGATCGCACTTTTCTCCGACTGGCTCGCATCGCCCGTCCTCGAAGATCGTCAACACGCAGTCCGCATCTTCCGTACAAGCTCGAGTCCTCTCGAGATCACCCGGGGCCAGCGCCGACAGCTCATCCGCATCTCCCCCCCTCGACTCGAGCGTCGGATTCGGCGCTGGGAGTTCGGACGCCGGGGCAGCGCCATCCGCTCGGGGGGCCGACTCGCAGGCCGCCCCCAAAGCGAGGGCCGGAAGCAAGGCTGCGCCACCAAGTGTCACCAAGCGCCACCTCATTGACCGAAGGCTAGCATCGACGCCGACCGGGCCAGCACCGAAGGCGAGTTGACCAGATCGAGATAGCGCGCAGCCGCTACGAAAGCGCTAAGGTGACCAGCGACGCCACAGGGTAATGGAGAAAGCAGAACAACGACTACTGTCTGCCGGCGACTGCCCGGTCTGCTCGTCATCGGGTGTTCTCGCGCTTCTCATCTCGGTCGCAGACGACTCGGCCCTCTACGTCTGCCCGATGTGCGGCGTGGGTTGGACAGCGCCTCCGCAGCCACACACCGTGGACCAGATCGTGTCCATCGACGAAGCGGCCCCCGCGGGCCTCCGTTTTCCAACCGGCGCAGAGCTCAGGGACATTCGCGCGAGCGGTATGGCCCTCACTGAGGTGGACGCGGATGACTGGCTCGACGACCTCGCGCAGCATCTTGCGAGCCACCGCTGACAGACGATGCCCGTTCCCTGCAAGAACTCATCCGGCCGAGTTCGAGGGGTTTGGCCACGTCGCTTGCGGTACGAGCACAGGGTCCTGGGCTACGCACCGGCCTGGTTCGACGCACATCCGGCGTCGAGCGCGGTCAATCGGTAGTCTGCGGCCCGAGGATGAGCGACGAAAACGAGATCCTGGAGAGAGCACTCGCTGCGATTCGGGAACACCGATACCCGGTCCAAGGGAAGGTCGTGGTCACGAGAACGTCGCCGTGGAGGGCCGAGGCCAAGGAGGTCTGGCGGGTCGAGACCAACACGCAGGCTCGCGGTGCGAGGGCCCTCTGCGAGCTATCCGTGGACACCGGTGAGGTCCTGGCGGTTTGGTGGAACCCTCGGTGAGGGACTGGAACCGTAGAAGCAGAGAGAGACGATTCGATTCAAAGTAGTTGCGGCGAGTGAGAGCTATGATGATCAATCTCCGGCCGAGTCAGTTTTCCCTCGTGCATCTTCTCTTGGTGCTCGCAGGAGGCTGCAACGGATCAAGCCCGACGGGAACGCAGTCTGGCGCACCGACGGGGAAGGCTGAAGAACTGCCTGGCGAAGTGCGAACTTCCCAACCAAAGACATGCACGTTCACCTGGGCTGCCCCGCCCAAGCCGGACCCGCTCGACACCCTCGGCGATCTCGTGCTCAACCATCAGCGGGCAACCGAGAGAGTCGTCGCCATGCGGCAGGTGGCGATGGCTGGCGATGGAGTCGATCGTCAGAAGACGTTCGAACTACTCGACGCGGAGCTCGAAGCTGCACTCACGTTTGCCAGGGTTCAGGTCTTCTTCGACTCGACCGGCGATGACCGAGTGCGACTCGGCATGGGAGCCGCGAACGAAGAGTGGAAGCAGCTGATGCGTGCTATCCAATGGGGAGATCAGCATGGGGTTGAGGGCTGGCTACGGCGGGATGAGGCGTTTCATCTCCTTGCTTGGCTAGAAGCCGCCGCGCACGACGAGTCCGTTCGGAGGCGCGTAGTAGTCCGTGCAGGGCAAGTCGATCACGCGGAGCAGTCGCGAATCTGCTCGGCCGACATAGAGGACCTTTTGCGAACGCGCGAAGAGGCTCACCCACGTCCCCGTCCCTGACGAGGACTCCCGACACGGAGTTCGAGACCTAGACGACCTCCGGATTCCACGAAACCGGAAGTCCGCCGCAGCGTTCTCGTCGCACGTTCTTGGTCCTCGCTGCCTCATCGGCGGCGAAGCGAGGCACTAGGAGGCGCCCCTCGAGGCCTTGGTGTGAACGCTCTGCGTTGTAGTGGTCGATGTACTCGGGGACGAGCCAGCGGAGATGCTTCTCGCTCAGCAGGATGACTCGGTTGAGTAGCTCGCAGCGGGTTGAACCCAGCCAGCGCACGGCGTGAGGCTGCGGACCAGCCCCCCCTCACGGCACCGGCACCGACAACAACGCGTAGTGGGCGTTCTCGTAGTGCAGCTCGAACTTCCCGTGCAGG
>JAUIJR010000327.1 GCA_030431075.1 Polyangia bacterium
TACAGCCTCATCGCCGTCGCCGCCCTCGCTGCCACCGTCGCCAGCGGCGTCATTTACCTCAACGTCGCCTTCCCCAAGGTCGGGCCCGCCGCGGAGATCGAAGTCCCCGAAGATCCCGAGCTCGTCGCGCGTGGGCAGTACCTCGCCAACCACGTGTCGGTGTGCATCGACTGCCACTCGGAGCGCGACTGGAGCTACTTCGCGGCGCCGGTCAAAGCGGGCACCGAGGGGGCGGGCGGCGAACGCTTCACCCGGGAGATGGGCTTTCCCGGCGAGTACGTCGCGCCCAACCTGACCCCGGCCGGCGTGGGTGAGTGGAGCGACGGCGAGTTGATTCGCGCCTTCACCACCGGCGTCGATCGAGACGGCGAGCCCTTGTTCCCCATGATGCCCTACGGGAGCTACGCGCACATGAGCCAGCGCGATCGCGAGGCCATCGTCGCCTATCTGCGCACCTTGGCCCCGATCGAGACGGCGCACCCGGACTCGGAGACGGACTTTCCGATGAGCCTGATCATGCGGACCATCCCGGCCGAAGCCCCGGCCCCCAGCGCGCCCCCCGAAGGCGACGAGCTCGCGCGCGGCCGTTACCTCTCCTTGATCGGCGGCTGCTACGAGTGCCACACGCCCCAAGATCACGGCACGCCCCTCGAGGGCATGGACTACGCCGGTGGATTCGAGTTCGGGATGGGCGAAGGTCGGATCACCCGCTCGGCGAACCTCACCCCCCACCCCAGCGGCCTCGGGAGCTGGACCCGCGAGCAGTTCATCTCTCGCTTCCGCGACCATCGCGGCGAGCCCCAGGCCATCGCCCCCGACGCCGGACAAACGCCCATGCCCTGGCGCATGTACGCGGGCATGAGCGACGAGGACCTCGGAGCGCTCTACGCCTTTTTGCAGTCGCTCCCCGCGGTCGACCACGGGGTCGTCAAGTTCGAGAGCCGCCCCTAGAGCTAGCCGGCGCGTAGAGATCTGCAGCTCGGCGTAAGCGCTCGTCGCGGGCGTCGTTCGGGAGAGGCGAGCTTGCAGCGCTCGCCCCACCACCATGCCCGTCTCCACCGCCGCCACCGCTCGCGGGCCCTCGGCCCATGAATTTGCCTCCAGCTTCGACGCCCCGCGCTCGCGTCGCTTGTGGCGGGCCGCCGTCGTCGCCGTCGCCGCGTCGGCCCTCGCCACCTTGGGCTTGCTGATGGTCGAGCGCATGTCGATCCATCGTGTGGCCGCCCCCAGCTTGACCCAGGACTTTCTCTTCGCGCCGACCTTGATGGAGGCACCCAAGCCGCCACCGCCGCCCGAGATCGAGCACAAGGCCGCTGCCGCCGGCAGCACGGACGACAGTCCGCCCGAGGCCGAGTCCAAGCACGAACCGCTCTTCGACGAAGTCCCCACCTCCATGCCCAAGACTCGGGCCAAGGCCAGCGTCCCCGGCAGCGGCGGGCCCCCCAACCCCTTTGCGAGCGGCACGGGCGGACCCATGATCCCCGGCGCCTGCGTCGGCCCGCATTGTCCCACTGCGTCGCAAAGCCGACTGCCCGCCCGCGGACCGGCGCCCGATCCGATCCACGTCAAGCGCAGCCAGCTGCGCTGCACGGCGTGCCCAGATCCCTCCGCCCTCGAGCTGCGCAGCGTGGCCTCGCCCGGCTTTCGGGGAGGTCACAACATCACGCAGTTTTGTGTCGACACACGTGGCAAGACCGAGTCGGTTCGCACCAAGCGCAGCAGTGGCGACGCGAAGGTCGATGCCGCCTTGCGCGCGCGCGTACAGAGGTGGCGCCTGCAAGCCTACCGCGTGGGCAGCCAGACCCGCCGCGCATGCACCGAAGTGCGCTTCGAGATCGAGATGAAGTAGCTCGCTCGGCCCGGGCCACCCGGGGTGGCTTTGGGCCGGGCCCTCGTTCATTCTGTCGCGGTGAGCTACGCGCGCCTCGCCGAACGCTTCGAAGAGATCTCGCACCTCGATCACGCCCACGCGATGATCGAGTGGGACCAAGCGACGATGATGCCGGCCGGCGGTGGCGAAGCCCGGGCGGGTGCCATCGGGGCGCTCGAAGAGATTCGCCACGCGCTGTCCACGGCCCCCGAGGTCGAGGCGTGGATCCAAGCCGCGAGCGAAGAGACCCTCGAGCCCTGGGCCGCCGCCAACTTGCGCGAGATCCAACGCGAGCATCGGCGCAACACGCTGCTGCCGACCAAGCTCGTCGGCGCCCGCGCCCGCGCCCGCTCGCGGGGTCACGGGATCTGGCAAGCCGCGCGCCCCGCAAACGACTGGGCGGCCTTCGCCCCCGCGCTCGAGGAGATCCTCGCGCTCGAGCGCGAGGCGGCCTCCATCTTGGCCGAGTCCCTCGGGACCAGCCGCTACGAAGCCCTGCTCGACGGCTACGAGGCCGGCGGTACGCTCGCGCAGGTCGAGGCCCTCTTCGCCGAGCTGCGCGAGTTCTTGATCCCCTTCATCCCCCGCGCCGCAGCCCACAGTCGCGCCCGCTGGGGGGTGGACCTCGAAGGGCCCTTCGACGTGGAGGCGCAGCGTCAGCTCGGCGAGGCCCTGATGCGCGACGTGGGTTTCGACTTCGCTCGCGGGCGCCTCGACGCCAGCGCCCACCCCTTTTGTGGCGGCGTCCCGAGCGACGTCCGCATCACCACGCGCTACGACGAGGCCGACTTCGCGTCGGCCTTGATGGGGGTCTTGCACGAGACGGGGCACGCCAAGTACGAGCAAGGACTCCCCTCCGATTGGACGGCCCAGCCAGTCGGACGCGCACGTTCGATGAGCTGGCACGAGAGCCAAAGCTTGCTGCAAGAGATGCAGATCAGCCGCAGTCGCGCCTTTTTGGTCCACGCCGCGCCCCGCATGCGCGAGGCCTTTCCCGCGCGCGCCGCCGCCCAGCCGCAGGCCTTCTCACTGGAGAACTTGGCGCAGGTCTACACCCGGGTGCAGCCCTCGAAGATCCGCGTCGATGCCGACGAGGTCACTTACCCTTGCCACGTCATGTTGCGCACGAGCATCGAGGTGGACCTCGTCGAGGGCCGCATGGAGGTCGCGCAGCTCCCCGAGCGCTGGGACGCCGAGATGCAGACCCTCTTGGGCATCGACACCCGCGGTGACTACAAAGACGGCTGCATGCAGGACATCCACTGGGCGGTCGGCGCCTTCGGCTACTTCCCCACCTACACCCTGGGCGCCATGCGGGCGGCGCAGCTCTTCGCCGCGCTGCGCCGTGATCTTCCGGAGGTCGACGACGCGATCGCCCGTGGCGAGTTCGACGGCGTCGACAGCTGGCTGCGCGAGCGCGTCTGGTCGCAAGCCAGTCTGCTCGAGGGCGAAGCGCTGATGGAGGCCGCCTCGGGTGCGCCGCTGAGTTGCGAGGCCTTCATCGCCCACCTCGAGACCCGCTACGGCGACGCGAAGTAGAGCCCGGCCCAAAGCTTGAGGTCGATGACCACACCCGCGGACTCGCGTGCGGCCACGAAGCTTCGCAGCTCGGCGCGCGGGACGAGATGCACGGTGATGTCTTCGTGCGCATCTCCGCCGCCCGGCCCGACCCGCGTGAGGCCGGTGGCCCGCACCAAAGTGAGGCTCTCGTCGCTGAGCCCGGCGCTGGCCGGGCCTGTCGTCAGTCGCTCGACTCGCGCGGGCCGAAAGCCCGTCTCTTCTTCGAGCTCGCGCGCGGCCGCCAGCTCCAGCGCTTCGTCTGGATCCTCCTGATCGCCGACCAGACCCGCCGGCAGCTCCAAGCATCGTGCGTCGACGGCGGGCCGGTACTGCTCGATCAACACGAGTTCATCGGATTGCGTCACCGCCACGATCACCACCGCGCAACGCCCCCGCACACGCGTCGCGTACTCCCAGGGTCCGCGTCGGCGCAGGGCCAACCAGCGTCCGCGATGCAACTCCTCGTCGTCCACGCGCGCAGTGTAGCCGCGCTCGGCCTCAGGCGGCTTGGTCGTTGGCGAAACGGGCGAGCTTGATCAGGGTGTCGGGATCGAGGCGCAAGAAGCGAAGCACATATCGCTCGTCTTCGACGCGCTGGACCTCGGCACGAGTGGCGATCGCATCACCCCCCGGAAGCACGAACTCGACGAGGACTTCGCTGCCCTCGTCGGGCGCGGGATCGATGTTCTCGACCCGCACACCACCCATCGAGACGTCCACGCCAGCGGCTTCGAGGCCATCCACACGCACGGCGCCGCTAAAGGACCTGCGCATGTGCTTACGCTGCTCATCTGACCCTGGCGGAACCATACGATCTAGATCTAAGCGAGAATCGGACCAAGTCCAAGGATCTCACGATCCTCGATACTCACGGCCCCGCGGCCGCTCGACCGCTCGACGTACCCCGAAACTTTTTGCGAAGCGTCGCGAGCACGATGCGTAGTGCACGGCCGATCGCTTCAAGTCCACGCGATCTCAGGGAGTTTCTCGGGTGCGAGCCAACTGTAGAGGCTCACGATCCGTCCCTCGCGGACGCGAATCATGTTCAGCCAGCGCGGTGCGAGCTTGGGGTCTTCACTGTGGCGCGAGGCCCACATCACGGGTTCACCATTGAGTTCGACCACGCCTTGACCCCCGGGCATTCCCCCCTTTCGAAGGATGCCCAGCACGAAGCGCGCGGCCTTCGAGCGCCCACGAAGCACCTGGCGCGCCGCATGGAAGTGTCCGTTCGCGTCGTTGACGATCTCGACGTCCTCCGCGAAGAGGCGTTCGAGTGCGTCGACGTCGCCGCGCGCGACGGCGTCGGCAAAGCGCACGAGCAGGTCGCTCATCCCCGCCGGATCCAATGGCCGCACATCTCGACTCGTCTCGCGCCAGGCCTCCAGGTGTTTGCGCGCCCGGTGCAAGATGACGCGCACATTGCCGGCCGAGGTCTCCAGCGCCGCCGCCAACTCCGCGGCCGTGTACCCGAAGACTCCGTGCAACAAGAGCACCGCCCGCGGCTTGGGCTCGAGGGCCTCGAGCGCGGTCAAGAAGGCCAAGCTCGCGCTCTCGCGGGCGCCCAAGGTGAACTCGGGATCCGCGTCGCGCGAGGCTTCGACCTGCAGCTCGGGTAGATCCAAAACGGGCACCGGCAGCCAGGGGCCGTCGTAGGCCCGCGCCTTCCGGCGACGAAGACGGTCGATGCTCATCCGGGTGAGCACGGTCGTGAGCCACGGGCCCAGATCGGCGCGCCCGTCGCTCGGCGAACGAAGATCCGGGCGTCGCTCCAAGGCGCGCGCGTAGGTGTCCTGCACGAGGTCCTCTGCCTCGCCCGGGTCCGCGAGCATGCGGTAGGCCAGACCCCACAGGCGCTCACGGTGCGACTCGAGGGCCCGCGCAAAGGCCTCGTCCCCCATCAGGACCCCTCGTAGCTGCGGATGGCCGACACCGAGCCGCACACGCAGATCCGTGTCTGCGAGGAGACCGTCTCGCCCTTGGCCAGCGGCCGGAGTTCGTCGTCTTCGATGACGCCGAGCACGGCGCAACCCGTCCGCGCCAAGATCGCGTCCGCGTTGGCGGGCGTCGGGGCCAGGGCCCCCGCCTTGCGGCGCCGCAGCACCAAGCCGGTGTCGCCGCGGCGACCCTCGAGCACATGGTGCGCGAGCACGCGACCCATGACCTCGTCGAGCGCGATCACGAAGTCGGCCCCCGAAGCGCGTGTTCGTTGCACGCGGGCGCCTCGCTCGACCCCCGCCACGGTGGGGACATCGGGGGCGTGGGAACGCAGGACCGTCGTCACAAAGAGAGTCGCCGCGTCGTTCTCCAGCGCGAGCACCACCGCGGCCGCCTCGCGCACGCCACCTCGCTCGAGGGTGGCCGGGTCGAGGAGGTCACCGTGAGCATCGACGCCCTCGCGTGCTTCGCTCGCCACCAAGACGACCTCTTCGCCCACATCGGTGAGCATCTCTTTGATCTTGCCCGCGACCTCGCCGTCCCCCAGCACGCAAAAGGGCCGCCCCGTGCGACTCGATACGGCCAGCGCATCGAGGACCTCTTTCGCAGCGACCGGCGCCCGCAAGACGATGCGTGAGCCGGGGCCGAGGGTGTGATCCGCGGGATAGGCCGAGAGCCGCTCGTCCGTGTCCACCACCCCGATGACCTCACTGCCTTCGACCTTCGCCTCGAGCTCGCCCAAGCTCATGCCCCGCAACTCGCCGTCGCGCAGGACCCGGATGTCGAAGATGGCGAGCTCGTCGCCCAGCTTCCCGATCTTCCCCACGCGAGGCGCGATGCGACCGTCGGCGCGCGCGCACAACTCGGCGGCCAAGAGATGCCGCGGGGTAT
>JAUIJR010000328.1 GCA_030431075.1 Polyangia bacterium
CTGCACGCCCGAGCCGGGCGTGACGAGGCCGCCTTGGATCGTTGGCGCCGCGCGGCGATGCGACTCTCCGACGAGGATCCCCGCCGCCTCGAGGCTTCACGCGCGCTGGCCCGGGCCGCCCTCGAGGCCGGCGACTTCGAGCTCGCGCGCGCCCACGCCCAACGCGCCCTCGAGATCGATCCCAAGCACGGCGGCACCGTCGACCTCTTGATCCGGGCGAGTCGCGGGCTCGGGGATCCGACCCGCCTGCTCGCGGCCCTCGACGCCGGGCTCGCCTTGCGCGGGAGCGAAGAGTTCACCGTCAGCTTCGAGCGCGCGCGCGCCTGTGTCGCGCTCGAGGCCTGGGACCCCGCCTTCGACGCTTTCGCCACCGCCGCTCGCCGGGTCGAAGCCCAAAGCGAGCTTCACCTCGAGATCGCCGACGCCTGGCTCGAGGCCGCCCGGGAGGCCCGCAACCCACAAGCCGAGCGCCAAGCGCTGGCCTGCATGCGCGCCGCCCGAGGCAGCGCCCACCCCAACGCCGAGCTCATCCGGGAGCTCGAGCTGGCCCGGGCGGCTGGCGGCGAAGCGATGGCCAGTGCACGCGAGTTGCTCGCGCGCGCCTTGGTGCAACGCAACGCGCCGCCGGTGCTCGTCGCGTGTGTACAGGCCTTCGTCGAAGCGGATCCCGACGAGGCGCTGGCCCGCTTCGACGCGAGCTCGAGCGCGGTCGCCGAAGGTCCCGAGGCACGCGCGCTCGCGGGCGAGCTGGCCAACTTGGCCCACGCCCACGACCGACCGCCGCTGGCCTTGCGCGCCTTGGAACGCCTGCCCGACAAGGGCCGCCGCGACCCCGAGCTCGCGCGGATCCGGGACTGGGCCGTCGTGCGCAGCGGCCAAGTGGACGCGGAGCTCGCCGAGCTCGATCCCTTCTTGCAAAGCGAGCTCGACGCGACCGCCCTCGCGCGCTTGCGACGTCTGTGTCCGCCCGAAGCCAGCTTCCGGCGCCTGATCGCGATTGCGCGGGTCTCCGACGACGCCCACGCCCTCGCCCTCGTCGCCGCCGCCTTCGCGGGCGAGGGCGAGGTCTCGACCGAGGCGCAACTCGATGCGCTCGAGTTGATGGCCACCCGCGCCGACGCCGAGACCCCCGCCAGCGATTTCGAGGCCCGCTGGGTGGAGCTCGCGGATCGGATCGGCCCCGACCAAGACGAGGCCCTCGCGCGGCTCATCGATCTCGGCTTGCGGCGCAGCTCGCCCGCAACCTTGCAGACCCGCGCCCAGCTGCGGCTCTCGGCCGCGCTCGCCATCGCCCCCGAGTCCCCGGCGCTGCTGCGCAGCTTGTGGCGCAAGAGTCAGCTCGGCACCGAGCTTGCCGGCGAGGGACAAAGCGAGACTCCCCTCGACGATGCCGGCCGTGCGAGCCGGCGCTTTGGCCACGCGCTCGCCGATCTCTTGCGCCAAGGCCACGCCCAAAGCCACGCGCGCTTGCTGCACGCCGCCCTCGCGCGCATCGAGGCGGACGCGCGGCCGAGCTGGCTGGGCGAGCTGATGCACCGCCTGGCCGACCACCCGCCGGCGCGCCGTGTCGTCTTTGAAGCCCTCGTCGATGCCCGCGCCTGGTCCGAGCTGTGCGCGCGCCTGAGCTTGGACCTCGAAGGTCCAGCTGGCGTCGACGCGCGCCGATGGGAGGAGCTGGCCCGACACGCCGCGGCCGACGGCGACGAACTCTCCGAGCTGCGCGCGAGCTTGGAGGCGGCCCGCGCCTGGGCCGACGCCGGGGATCGCAACGCCTCTTTGCCCTGGCTCGCGCGCGTGCTGGAGATCGATCCGACCCGTTCGCCTTTGCGATGGACCCTGGCCGAGCGTCTCAGCGAGCTCGGACGCAAACGAGAAGCGCGCGAGGCCTACCTCGCCCTCTTCGAAGACGAAGCCTGGGCCGCGGCCGGCGTCGAGCTCGGCCTTTTGGCCCGACGCGCAGGCATGGCTTGCGTCGAGGTCGACGACGAGCGCGCGGCCGAGCTGCTCTCCTTGGCCCGATCCCGCGGCGAAGAGGGCAGCGCGATCAACGAGGCCCTCTTCGGCGTGTACATGCGCCTCGCTTGGCGCGCCGCCGCCTTGGCGCTCGCCCGGGAGATGGCCGAGGCCGCCCGCAGCCCGAACGAACGCGAGAGCTGGCTGGCGCGTGCACACCCCCTGGCGAGCGGTCCGGAGCGCATCGCCATCGTCGAGCGCCGCTTGCAAAGCCAGCCCGACTCGCTCGAGCTCATCCGCGAGTTGCAGGCCCTGTGCGAGGCCCACGGCGAACTCGAAGGCGCCCACCGCCAGATGCTGCGCCGCGTCGAGCTCGAGCCCGACGCCGCCCCCGAGTTGCTGCGACGCCTCATCGCGGATCTCGAACAAAGACGCCCCCACGAGGACGCCGAGGCCCTGGCCGCGTGTCGCGCCCGCCTGCTCGAGTTCGAGCCGGAGAACCTCGAGCAGTACTTCGCCTTGGCCGAGCACCACGAGGCGGCCGGCGAGTTGCGCCAACGCGACGCCCGCTGGGCACGCGCCCTCGAGCTCGCGGCCCCCGACGACCCTCGCGCGCTTCGTCCTTGCATGCTGCTCGCACGACGCAGTTTCGCGGACGGGCGGCTCGAGCTCGCCTCGGGCTACCTCGAGCGAGCCTTGCAACTGCGACCCGAGGCGCCCGAGCTGCTCGAGCTGCGCGTCGAGATCGCCCGGGCCGGCGGCGACCCCGAGGCGCTCTTGTCGGCACTCGAGGCCCTCGGCGCGCACACCCGCGGCCACGCGGCGCGGGCCGAGCTCTTCGTCGCCATCGCCCGTGCGGCCAACGCCAGCGCACGACCCGAGCGGGCCAACGCGGCCCACGCCGCCGCCGTCGCCGAGTACCTCGACGCCGAGGATGCCGAAGCCGCCTCGACCGCCGTCGCCGCGTGGATCGAGTGGACGCGCAGCGCCCCCGGCGGGGCCGCCCACGAGCGCGAAGCCCTCGCCTGCAAGCTCGAGCACTTCCCCAATCGCATGACGCGGGCCGAAGCCACCCGCGAGATCGAGCTGACCCGCGACGCCGGAGATCTGGTCGCCGCCCGCGATCGCGTCGAGCGACTCTTGCTCGAAGCCCCCGACGATGTCGCGTGGGGCGAGATCTTTCGCGGCCTGCATGCCGGCGACGATCTTCGCCTTCGCCTCCAGGCGATGAAGCGACTGATCGCCAAGCTCGATCGCGAGACGCAGGCCGACGCGCGCGAACGGTGGGCGCGAGAGCTGGCCGAAGCCGCCCGAGAGCACGGCGCCGCGCGCATGGCCATGTGGGCCCTCGAGGTGATGAAGGAGGATCCCGACGCCGACACGCGGGCGCTGGAGATCCGCGAGTGGGCCCTGCGCGAGCTCGGTGAGGTCGACGACGAGCTCGCGCGACTCGAACGACGCCTGGCCGAGAACCCCGACGACGACCCTGCGCACCTACGCCTGGAGCGCATGCTCGAGCACGACGAGCTGGGCTTGAGCGCCCGCTTGGCCGACCTCGCCGAGGCCGCGGGTGACGGGGCCAAGGCGCGCCGCCTGCTCGAGCGCGCGCTGCGACACGCCGTCGCGGCCGGGGCCCCTGCCTTGCCGCGAACGATCGAGGTGCTGCGCGCCGCCGCCCGACGGGGCATGCGCGCCGAAGAGGCCTGGCAAGAGACCCGCGCGCTCGCGGCCGAGCTCGGCGATCCCGAGATCGCCTTGGCCTTGGCCGAGCTGTGCCTCGTCGCCGAAGGACCGCACGCGGCCGCCTGGCGCAGCCGCGGCCTCCCCTGGCTGGAGCTCGCCTTGCCCCGGGCCCCGAGCCACGCCGGCTTGCACCGCGCGGCCGCACGCTTCTTGGCGGAGAGCTTCGCCGAGGGCGCGACCCCGACCCCGGAGCTCTCGGACCACAGCCAGTGGTTGCGCGACTGTGCGGAGCGCAGCTCGCTCGAGACCCGCGCCCGCGCGACCTTGCTCGCCGGCGCGGCCCAGGTCCATCCGAGCCCGGCCGACTTTTGCCTGCACGTCGCACGCTTGGAGCTCGACGAGCCGCGCGTGATCGAGTCCCTCGAGCGCGTGCTCTTCGACGCGGGCGACTGGGAAGCGCTGGCCCGCTTGCTCGAGATTCGCAAGGAGCGGGCGCCCGAGCCCTGGATGCAGCTGGCCGATCGCGCCCGCGATCACCCACGCGTGGCCCAAGCGGCCCTGCGTCGGGCGGCCACGGCCTACGAAGAGCGCGAGGACTACACGGCCGCGAGCGAGGCCTGGGCGCGCGCCGCCGCCTCCGAGCCCGACGACGCCGAACTGCGCCGCGCCCACGTGCGCGCGCTCGATCGACTCGACGATCCGGCGGCGAGCTTCGCCGCCTGGCAAGCCCTGATCGCGGACGGTCTCGCCGATTCCCCGCTGGCCGCCACCCGGCGGGCGGCCGAGCTGGCCGCCCGCTGCGAGGAGCTCGAGGGCGAGCGCCGCATGTTGGAGCTGGCGTGGACCCACGCGGGCGCCGACGGCGACGCCCACGCCCACGCCGAGATCGCGGAGTCCCTCTACCTCGCGCACCGCCGCGCCGAGGCCGACGCGGCCGCGCGCAGCTTGGCCGACGCCATGGCCAAGTCCGATCTGCCCGCCCGCTCGCGGGTGCAGTGGCTTCGCCGGGCGGCCGAGGGCGCGAGCGCGGCGGCCCGCGTCGAATGGCTCGAGCGCGCCTACCAGCTGCTCGAAGAGATGCGGGCCCCCGACGCCGAGCAAAGCGGGCAGCTCGATGTCCTCGCCGACGAGCTCGAGACCAGCTACCGCGAGCTCGGGGATCTGCCCAAGCTACGCGACCACCTCGAAGCGCGGGCGCTGACCTTGGTGCGGCGCCAAGCCGAGGGCGACGCGCAGGCGCAGGCATGGGCCACCCTCGCCGCCGCCTTCGACCAAGACCCCGGCGAGCTCGAGGAGAACGCGCGCGCCCAACTCGCCCGCGCCCTTCAAGGTCAGCTCCGATTCAGGCCGCGCGACGGCGAGCTACGCCTGCGTCTCGGCCATCTCCGCGCCCACGAAGGCGACCTCGAGTCGGCCGTCTCGCACTTTCGCGTCGCCTTGGCCGCGTTGCCCGAGGACGACGCCCGATCGGCGGCGCCGGCCCGACTCTTGGCCGACCATGCGCGCAACCGCGGCGAGCTCGAGGAGGCCATCGCCTGGCTGGAGCGCGCCCGCGCCTTCGCCCCCGAAGACCGCGCCTTGCTCGAGTCCCTGGCGGAGCTCGCCAAGCTCGCCGGCGACGCCCATCGCGTGGCCGAGCTCAGCTTGGCGCGGCTCGCCTACGCCGAAGGCCAAGACCGACCCGGGCTGATCGGGGATCGCGTCGACGCTCTGTGGACCGAAGGTGAGCAACTCGAGGCGCTCGCCACCTTGGTGCGCGCGAGCGAGGACGAGAGCTTGCCCGCCGAAGTGCAGCTCGAGTTCGCCCGACGTCGCGTCGACCTGGTCGGCTTGCTGCGCGCCGAAGACGAAGCGCCAGTCGAAGACCCACACGCCGAAGCGCACGCCGAGCCCGTCGGCGAACCCGTCATCGGACCCGTCGTCGATTTGGACGCCGAGCTGGCCGCGCGGGCCCGCCTGCGCGCGCTCGAAGGCGAAGCCCTCGCGCTCGACGCGGCGCTGGCCGAGCTGCGCTTGCGCTTCACGGCCGGGCAGATCGAGCAGGTGGCCGAGCTCGGACTCACCGATCTGCGCCGCCATCCGGGCAGCGACGCGCTCTTGGAGCTCCTCGACGCGAGCTGGCAGCGCCAGCAAGAGGCCGGCGCCGGTGCGCAACTTCTCGCCACCTTGGATGCGCTGCTGGCCGAAGGCGCCGGCTTGTCCGGCGAGCAGCGGCGCCGGATCGCCCGCCGGGCGGTGGGCCTCGCGCGCGAAGCCGAGGCCCCCGAGGCCTGCTTGCGAGCGCTGAGCGCCTTGTCGGACAGCGAGTCCGAGAGCCCCGAGTTTCTCGAGCTGCGCGAGTGGTCCTTGCGCGCGCTCGGTCATGTCGACGAGGAGATCGAGCGCTTGGAGTCCGCGCTGCGCTTGGACCCGAGCCCCGCGACCCTCCATCGCTTGCAGCGCCTGCTCGACGATCCGGCCCGCACCCTCGAGCGCCTCACGCAGCTCTTCGAAGACCCCAACGCCCGCGAGAGTTCGCGGCGCGCCTTGGCCGAGCTCGCCCTCGAGCACGCGCGCGTGCACCTGCCCGACGAGGCCGCCGC
>JAUIJR010000329.1 GCA_030431075.1 Polyangia bacterium
GCGCGAGATTCACTTTGGGCTGATCGTCGAACCCGAGGATCACGATGACCTCGTCGTGCTCGACGCCTTTCGAGACGCGGTCGCGCTCGTCGGCCGACGCGATGGCCTCGCGGCCCCGGGCAAGCGCAAGGCCGCCGAAGAGCGACTTCGCTCGCACCCGCTGATCTACGCGGGCCGGGTCGACCAGTGCGCCCAGATCGTCGAAGCCCTGGCCGCCGAAGAGCTTTTCCCGAAGCGTCACCTCAAGACCGGCGACCTCGAGCTCACCAAGAGCCTGGTCCTCGCCGGCGTGGGCATCGGCATCTTGCCCCGACGGGTCGCCGCCTACGGACACGAAGGCGAGCTCGCAATCGTCCATCCCGACTTGCCGCAAGTGCCCGACCGCGTCGCCTTGGCCTACCGCGGCGACAGCCACAAGACCGCCGCGTGGCGACGCACCAAAGACGCGCTCATGGACCACTCCGAGCGCATCAAAGAGATCCCGCTCGGCTGAGCGCGCGCGGGCCCGGGCCTCCCGAAGGCCTAGACGCCCCTCAGGGGTTCTCTTCTTCGAGCTCTTCGATCCGGTCCCGCGCGTTCTTGGGCACGCTGAGGTTCACGCGCATGCCCTCTTTTTGGATGAACTGGCGGATGGTGTGCTCGTCGATGCTCGCGGCGCGGGTGACCAGCACGCGCAAGGACTTGAGCATGGGGCCCAGGTCGCCCGTGACGCCTTGAAGCTCCTCGCTCATCTTGCGCAGGTTCTCGACGGCCACGGCCGCGTCGTCGAGGATGGCGCCGACCTTCTCCATGCGCTCCGGCGTCAGCTCGGCCGCCACGCGATCCACCGCGTCGAGGGCCCGCTCCGTCTTGGCCAAGAGCGTCGGCAGGTGCTCCGCCGTCGTCGCCGCGATGCGATCGACATTGGCGATCGTCCGGCGCAAACGGGGGTCGGAGATCAAGTCGTTCGCGTTGTTGATGGTCTCCATCAACGGCGCTTCGGTGTTCTCGAGCATGCGACGCGTCGTCTCGATGGACACGCGGATGTCCTCGACCGACTTTTGCAGGTCCTCGCGCGTGGCCAGGGGCTCGCCCCCGTCGTCGCCGTTCGCGGCGGCCAGCATCGAGTCGAGGCGCTTGACCAGGGGCTGCACCATCGCACCGATCGACTCTTCGCCGCCGAGCACCGGCTCGAGGGCGTTGAGCATCTGGTCGATCTCGAAGACCGTGCGGACCTTCTCGATCTCCGAGCCGGACTTCAGCGCCGGCTGATCCAAGGTGCCCGGGTCCAGCTGCAGGTACTTCTCACCGAGCAGGGACTTCGCGCGGACGATGGCCTCGGTGTCCGTGTGCAGCTCCACGTCGGGGTCGACGCGCAGCTCGAGGATCGCGGTCTTGTGCTCGACGCGAACCTCGGCCACCCGCCCCACCTTGACGCCCGCGATCTTCACCGCGTTGTCCTTGACCAGGCCGGCCGCGTGATCGAGGCGCACCAAGTAGAGGTTGCCCTTTTTGCCCCCGATCGCGCCGAGGTTGATCGCCAGCCAGATCAGCGTGCCCACGCTGACGATCAGGAAAACACCCAAAAATACGTACTTCTTGTTCATCTTGGATTCCGGGATGGAACGCGGGGATGCCGGCGCGAGGGCTAGAGGAGCTCAGTCAAACGACCTTGCCTAGACGACCTTGATGGGCCCTTGCGTCTCGCGGGCGAAAAATTGGTGGATGGCCGGATGGTCTTCGCGGAAGACCTCTTCTTTGGGGCCGAAAGCGACCAGGTGACCGTTGGCCAGCATGCCGATGGTGTCGGCGACCATCTTCGCCTCGGCCGTGTCGTGACTGATGATGATGAAGGTGATGCCCAAGCTGCGGTGCATCTCCATGATGAGCTCGTCGAGGGTCGCCGACATCACCGGGTCGAGGCCCGAGCTTGGCTCGTCGCACAGCACGATGTCGGGCTCGAGAGCGATCGCCCGGGCGAAGGCCACGCGCTTGCGCATGCCGCCCGAGAGCTCGGCCGGGAACTTTTGCTCGCCGCCTTTGAGGCCGACGCGGTGCAGCTTGTCGATCACGCGCTCGCGGATCTCCGCCTCCGACAAGTCCGTGTGCAGGCGCATCGGGAAGGCTACGTTGTCGTAGACCGTCATGTCGTCGAAGAGCGCGCCGTCTTGAAAGAGCATCCCGAAGCGGCGCCGGATGGCGAAGAGCTTCTCGCGGTCTTTGGCCTTGGTCTCGTCGAGGGCGGCCACGTCTTCGCCGAAGACCAGCACGCGGCCCGTGTCCGGCTTGAGCAAGCCGACCAAGCAGCGCAAGAGCACCGACTTGCCCGTACCCGAGGGGCCGAGCATCACCGTGATCGAGCCGCGGCGGATCGTCAGGCTGACGCCACGCAAGACGTGGTGGTCGCCAAAGGACTTGCTCACGTTCTCGAGCACCACGGCCGGCGCGGCGTCGCCGGCCGTGCCCGCGCCGGGGCCGCTGCCCAGGCCGTGCGTTTGAATCTCGGTCTTAGCCATACATCACCCAGCTCAAAAGGAGGTTGACCACGATGCACAGCACGGCGCCGTGCACGATGGCCAGGTTGGTCGAGATGCCCACGCCCTCGGCACCGTCGCTGGCCTTGACGGTGTAGCCGTGGAAGCAGGCGATGATGGCCACCATCCAGCCCATCAGCAGGCCTTTGAACATGCCCGCGAAGACGTCGACCATGCGCACTTGGTCTTGGACCTGCGTCAAGAAGGAGCCGGGGTCCAAGTCGAGCTGGTAGACGGCGCCCAGGTAGGACGCGCCCAGGCCGATGAAGTCGGCGTAGCCGCACAAGAGCGGAAGGGCCAAGGTCGCCGCCCACAAGCGCGGCGCGACCAAAAAGCGCATGGGGTCGACGGCCATCACCTCGAAGGCGTCGATCTGCTCGGAGATCCGCATGTTGGCCAAGCTCGCGGCCAAGTTCGCGCCGATTCGCGCGCCGCAGACGACGGCGGCCATCACGGGGAACAGCTCGCGTACGCCACCGATGCCCGCGAACATGCCGATGAGGTCCTGGCCGCCGAAGCGCTCGAAGCTGCCGTAGGACTGCACCGACAAGTTCAAGCCGGCGAAGATCGTCAGCATGGTCAAAAGACCCAGCGAGCCCCAGCCCGCATCGACGAACTGGCTGACGAAGGCGTCGCGCGGCGGCAGGGTCGTCAGCTGCGTGCGCAGGGCGTGCGCCGCGAAACGAAGGAAGGCCAGGCCCTTGTTCCAGTAGGCGTCGATGGTGGCGGCGAGCTTGCTCATGCGCGTTCCTGCATCGACCGGCCCCTAAAGGCCCATCCCCAAGAGCATCATGCTCACCACGTAGTCGGTCAGCAGGATCAAGATGATGGTGTTGACCACCGTGTCGTTGGCGGCCTTGCCCACGCTGGCCGCGCCGTGCTTGACGCGCAGTCCCAGAAATCCGGCGATCACGCCGACGCCCAGGCCGAAGAGAGCGCACTTGCCCAGGCCCACCCACAAGTCCGCGGCCGTGATCTGGGCGGTGAGGTGCTCCATGAAGGCGCCGTGGTCCACCCCGCCGATCGGCACGGCGAAAAACCAGCCCGAGGCGATGCCGAGGAAGTTCGTGATCACCGACAACAAGGGCGTGACCACCAAACACGCGATCACGCCGGGCACGACGACGTAGCGCACCGGGTCCACGCCCATCACCGCCAGCGCGTCGATCTGCCCGCGTACCTTCATGGTGCCGATCCGGGCCGCGATCGAAGAGCCGGCCTGCGCGGCGACCATGACCGAGGCCAAGGCCGGGCTGTATTCGCGCACGATGGCCGTGCCCAAAAAGGAGCTCAACATGCGCTCGGCGCCGAAGAGCTTGAACACGTCGATGCCCTGCAAGCTGATCACGGCGCCGACGGGCGCGACGGCCAGCCCGACCGGGATGATGCAGCGACGGACGAGCACGTCCATCATGCGCAGGGTCTCTTTGAAGTAGCGCGGCGAGGTCAGGGTCGACCAAAAGACCTGCCACGCAAAAGCCCCGAGCGCGCCGAGGGTCTCGAGAAAATCGATCAGCCGCTTCACGCCACGGACGCCCCCGGCGTCGACAAAAACAGGTCGCCTTGGCGCGACTCGTGGGCCAATAGCCAGGCCTTGGCTTCGAGGCCACCCGCGAAGCCGGTCAAGCTCCCGTCTTTGCCGATGACGCGATGACAGGGGATCACGATGGCGATCGGGTTGGCGGCGTTGGCCCGACCGACGGCGCGCGCGGCCGCGGGGCTCTTGTCCAAGCGCGCGGCCTGCTCGGCGTAGCTGCGGGTCTGGCCAAAGGGGATCTCGCGCAGGGCCGCCCATGCGGCCAGCTCGAACGGCGTTCCGCTCGGCGCCAGCTCGAGATCGAAGTGATGCAAAGCACCTTCGAGGTAGGCGCGCAGCTGCCGAGCCGCTTCGCTGGCGCCACCGCGGCGCGCCTCGACGCGCTCGACTCCGGCCTTGCTCGCGACGCGGCGCACGCTCGCCTCGGCGAGGCCGCCGCGATCGAAGTGCACGCACGTGAGCCGTCCCGCGTCGTCACAGGCGACGCGAAGGGGAACGTGGGGGTGCTCGACCGCCTCGACGAACCAGCAGGGTGCCTGCAGCCCGGGCACGGCGGCTTGTTTAGCAGTTTTGCGCCCTTCGTTGGGGACCGAGGGGCTCGTGCGGAGCTTGGCGCCGATGCGCGCATCCGAAGGGCCCTTGCGTGACGAATTTGACAGCCCCCGGCCCCCATACCAAAACCAGGACGTGGGCCTGAACACCCGAAGAGAGCCCGCGCCGCGGTCGCGAGCCCTGACGGCCGGCCTTTTGAGCGCGCTTTGGGTGCTCGGGAGCTGTGCCGGGTGCGGCCCTCGAGCCCCCGAGCCGGCGCAAGATCCGCCTCCGCCGGAGTACGAGGGTGGCGAAGACGAGACCGGCCCACGCCCGGCCAAGCTCGTCGACGAGGTCGAAGACCCCGGCCCGATCTTGCCGGTGCTGACCGAAGAGGCCTTGGCCGCGCGCGTCGAAGCGCAAGCTCGCTTCTTGGGCGAGCGCGGCTTGTTCGAGGGTCTCGACGGCAAGGCCGTGCCGGAGCTCGTGGCCTCGGCCGACGACGTGGAGCTCGCGGCCTTCGACGACGCCTTGCTCGACAACCTCCCCGGCTCGAGCGGGATCGGCGACGCCGAAGCTGCCCACCGCGGCGGCGCCAACGGCAACGCCTTGGGCCTCTACGTTCCGATCGAAGAGCCCCGCCGCGGCGCGCTGACCCACTTTCACGAGGCCCTGCGCGCGCTCAAGGCCGGGCAGCGCGACAAGGTGCGCGTGACCGCCTACGGCGCCTCGCACACCCAAGCCGACATCTACCAAGGCTACATGCGCACCTACTTGCAGTCGCGCTTCGGCGACGGCGGGCACGGTCACATCGCGCCCGCGAAGATCAACAAGTGGTACCGGCAGACCGACTGGGCGGTCGACGACACCAAAGGCTGGACGGTCGAGCACGCGCAGCGTCGCAACGCCCGCGAAGACGGCCTCTTCGGCCTGCTCGGTGTGAGCGCGAGCTCGAAGTCCAAACGCGACAAGACCCGCGTCTATCCGCGCGACTCGAGCTCCCCGGTCTCGATGGCCGACCGCTTCGTGGTGCAGTACCTGCGCCAGCCCAAAGGCGGCAAGTTCCACCTCTACGTCGACGGCAAGCGACACACGACCCTCGACACCGACGCCGACGAGATCGCAGCCGGTCGCTACGCCCTGGATGTGCCCTTGGGCCACCACGAGATCGAGATCCGTCCCAAGGGCGACGGCGAGGTCCGCTTGTTCGGCGTGGTGGCCGAAAAGTCCACGCCCGGCGTGGTGGTCGACACCCTCGGTATCGCCGGGACGCGCGCGGCCAATCAGCTCGAGTGGGACGAGACGACCTGGAGCGACTACATCCAAGCGCGCCCGCCCGACTTGTGGATGTTGGCCTACGGCACCAACGAGACCACCGACACCGATCAGCCGATCGAGGTCTACGCGGATCGCCTGCGCCGGGTGATCGCCCGCTTTCAGGCCGCGGCCCCCGAGGCCAGCTGCGTGCTGGTCGGCCCCGGTGACTTCCCCCGCCAAGTCGACGACGAGAGCTGGGTCCCCCGCCCTCGCCTGATGCAGATCGTCGAGGTCCAGCGCGCCATCGCCTTCGAGACCGGCTGCGGCTTTTGGGACGGCGTCGCCTTCATGGGCGGCGTGGGC
>JAUIJR010000330.1 GCA_030431075.1 Polyangia bacterium
TTCGAGGGCCGTCCCCACCGAGAAGGTGACTTGGCGACCGTGCCCGGCTTGGGGGTCGCGCAGTTCGGCGGGCAAGTCGGCGACTTCGAGGCGAGGGTTCTTGGTCAGCACGACCGCCCGCTCGATGGCGTTCTCGAGCTCGCGGACGTTGCCGGGCCAGCCGTAACGCATCAGGAGATCGAGGGCCTCGTCGGTGATGCCCTCGACCGGCTTTTGGTGGCGCCCCGCGTAGCGCTGCAAGAAGTGGTCGGCCAACAAGGGCACGTCTTCGATGCGGTCGCGCAGGGGCGGCACACGGATGGGGACGACGTTGATGCGATAAAAGAGGTCCTCGCGAAAACGGCCCTCTTTGACCTCCGCGCTCAAGTCGCGGTTCGTGGCGCACACGAGGCGAAAGTCCACCTTGGTGGTGCGTCCACCGACCGGCTCGATCTCGCCTTCTTGGAGCGCGCGCAGCAGCTTGACCTGCACGGCGAGCGGAATCTCGCCGATCTCGTCGAGGAACAAGCTGCCCTCGTGCGCCTCGAAGAAGCGTCCTTCGCGGGCCCGCACGGCGCCGGTGAAGGCCCCCTTCACGTGACCGAAGAGCTCGGACTCCAAGATCGACTCGGGCAAGGCGGCGCAGTTGGTGGCGACGAAGGCCGCGTCGCGCCGGGGGCTCGACTCGTGGATGTAGCGCGCGAGGAGTTCTTTGCCCGTGCCCGACTCGCCCAGCAGCAAGATTGTCGCGGTGGAGTTCGCCGCTTGCCGCGCCATCTCCAAGGTCGCCCGCATGACCTGGCTGTTGCCCACGATGGCCGGCCGCGTGTAGGCCTCGAGCTGTGCCCGCAGCTCGGAGTTCTCGGCCACCAAGCGCGACTTTTCGAAGGCCTTGCCGACCGTCTGCACGATGGCCGCCCGCTTGAGGGGCTTGGAGATGAAGTCGTAGGCGCCGTGCTTCATGGCCTCGACCGCGTTCTCGACGGTGCCGTAGGCCGTCATCACCACCACCTCGACCTCGGGGGTGATGGCCTTGGCCGCCTTGAGCAGGTCTTCGCCCGACATCCCCGGCATGCGCAGGTCGGTGATCATCACGTCGACCGGCTCGCGGCGCAGCAGATCCAAGGCGGCGCGGCCGTCCGGGGCGGTGAGCACCTCGTGGCCCTCTTTGCGGAGGACCTTCTCGAGGGCCTCGAGGATGTTGGCCTCGTCGTCGACGAGGAGCACGCGGGCGTGGGTGGGCGCGGACATGGGCAATGGCTCAGTCAGCAAGACCTGAACCAGGTCGACGACCTGTAATTTCAGCTACTTGGAGCATCCCTTGACGCTCTGCCCCCGCGTTAATGTCATGGTGTCGGCCGGTTCGTGACATTTTGTCAGAACGCCGGCTCGGCGGCCACAGATCCCGAGGAAGGCGATGCGCCATTTGCGCAGTACTCTGCGATCGAGCGGTACATCGTGGCGCAGTATTTCTTGGTCGCGCGCTTGCGGTACTTCTCCTCGATCTCGCCGTAGCGCGCCGCGCACGCGTCGTAGCCGAAGCGCGTGGCGCCGATTTCGTCACCGTAGGCGGCGCACTCCTCGTCGCGGGGCTGACTGGCCAAGCAGCGGTGCAGGACGCCCGGAACCGAGCCCAGGCACCAGCTTTGGATGCTGGGGCACTCAAGACCCCAAGCCAGCACCTCGTCGACGCAGCCCTCGATGCTCAGCGCCTCGCGCACCCAGGCGGGTGGTGCGTCGGCGTTTTCGAGGGTCTGCTCTTTGTAGGCGTCGAAGGCCTGACGGCTGCGCACCGTCACCACCCCGAAGACCCCGGCAAAGACCAGGACGGCGGCGGCCAACCACCACAAGATCCGGCTGGATCCGGTCGCAGAAGCTGCTTCGGGGGCCGTCACGGGCGTTGAGCTAGCAGCCGTGGCCGCGCTTGTCGAGCCCCTTCGCCGCGAGGCTCACGCGCGGCACTTGGGCTCGTCCGGGCCGCACTTGAAGCGCACGTGGATATGCCCGTCGTGGCCCTTGGAGTGCCGGACGTAGGCCTCTTTTTTGGGCTGGTCGCGCGGGTAGGTGATCAGCGGCCCGAGCTCCTCGTGGCTGCGCCCCATCATGCGCGCGGCCTCGTAGAGATTGCGCTGCAGGTCCGACTCCAAAAAGATGGTCTGCACGCGCCCGGTGTCGATCAACGCCTCGATCAGCGCCCAGGTGGCCATCCAGTCGACCTCTTCGGCGGCCGGCTCGCGCCAGTCCGGAACGAAGGGCAACAAGGGCAGGCGGATGTCGACGTCGCGCCCGCTTTGGTGAGACTTGTGTGGCGGGAAGCGTCGGCCGTACTGCCGACTCATCGAGCCGATGATGATCTCGCCTTTGTAGCCGGTCTCGTAGCGGAAGTTGGCGAAGGCGCGCTGCAAGCCCTGGACGGCATAGCTGCTGCCCCAACACAGACGCGCCGAGCGGCAGGTGTAGTCGCTCGTCGCGGGCAGGGCGACTGCATTTTCGATGCGCCCTTTTTGCGGGCGACCGATGCTCAAGGCGTCGTCGCGCACCATTGCGTGATTGGGCAGCGGCCCGAGGCGGCGGCCGACGGTCCAGTAGCGGGCGGGGTCGAACCACACCGTCAGCTCGGTGCCCGGCTCGAGCTCGTCGACGCGGTAGTTCCACGCGTGGAGGTCTTTCGTGTCGACGCCCCAGTTGGCCGCCACCGCGCCCCAGGTCTCGCCCTCGCGGACCGTGACTTCGATCTTCTCTTTGGGCGGCGCGATGCGATGCGCGCGGACCTTGAGCTTGCGGCCCCGACGTAGCTTGCTCGAGCTCAGCTTGTTCCACTTGCGCAGGTGGTCGGCGTCGACGCCGTAGCGCACGGCGATGTCACGCAGGTTCTCGCGCGAGACCACGGTGTGCTTGATCCACTCGCCCTTCTCGGAGACCCGCACCTCGTCGCCGCGCCAGCGCGCGGCCCACTGCGGCTGGTCGAAGCTCAGCAGCGAAAAGAACAAGGTGATGGCTGGGCCCGAAAAACTCACGAGAACGCGATCGAGCCTAGGCGCCGCGTGCGGTGCGGTCAATGTGCGCGATGCGTCTACCTGCGCGTACGCGCCGCGTCGGGCCTCTCATTCTTCTTCGCTCGCGGGGGCTCGACGCACGCTGCGGGGCCTTCGCGCCCGCGTGGCCGGCTTTTCGAAGACCAAGAAAAAGGAGTGATTCTTGCGCGCGTGCACCTGCTTGACGAGCCGACTCACCGCGGGCGCGTTGCGACGAACGAGCACGAAGAGGTCCTTCGAATAAAAGCCCATGTCCTCGAATCCGGTGATCACCTCGACGTGCGTCAGCCGCTGTAGATTGGCGCTGACTTCGTCTTGCACCTTCACGATCGCGCGCCCGCCTTTTTTCAAGACCCGCCAAAGCTCGAGCCCCGCGTGTAGATAGAGTTCGGTGACCGCGTCGTGGTACTTCGCGCCGCTGCGGTGCACGCCTTGCCCGCGCGCATAGGCCTGACGAAAGGCCGCGTGGCTGCCGCTCCCCGCTTTTTGGCTGCTGGCTCGCCGAAAAAAGCCCTCCATGTAGGGCGGGTCGAACACCACGGCGTCGATGCTCTCGTCCGCGTAGGGCAAGTCGCGGCAGTCGACGCCGCCGAGGTAGCGCTCGAAACAGTCGCGCTTGCCGGGCTCGGGCGCCAGGTCGCTGGCCCAGATCCGGTGTCGCTGCGGATCCACCTTTGCCCAAAAGCTCCCACGCCCCCAGGTCACGTCGGCGACGAGGGCACCTTCGGGGACGTGCAGCTCGAGGACGCGGCGAAAAAGCTCGGCGTTCTCGCCCACATGTGCGGACAAGACCAAGTCCGAGGTCGCTACGCCGCGTTGGGTCCGACCTGGCGTCACGGGGCGGACCTTAGCCTTTGACGTCGGCCAAAAAAAGACGAGCGCCGAAGCGCCCGTCCTCTTCGTGCTTCGATGCCGCTAGTCGCGGCGGCGGCGAAGCAAGGGCAGGCCGAGAAGCGCAACTGCGAACCATCCCGCAGCGCCGCGTCCGCGGCTGTTGCATGCGCAACCTTGCACCTCGTCGTCGCCGAAGCCCGTGGGCAGACCACCGTCGCCGGTGCTCGACTCGAAGCCGTCGTCGCCGCTCGAACCACCGTCGCTGCCGCCCCCGGATTCGCTGCCGCCGCTGGTGCCCGTCGTGGACTCGCCGCCCGTGGACTCGCCACCGGTCGACTCTCCTCCGCTCGTGCCCGTCGTGCCCGTCGTGCCGCCGCCATCGGAGACGGTGATGTTGACGGTGTTGGTCTGCACCTCGTTGTTGGCCTGGTCGCGCACGGTCGCCACAAAGCTGTAGGTGCCCTCGGGGATGTTCACGATGTCCCAGGCGTAGGGCAGCGTCATGTCGGTGCTCAACAACGAGCCGTTGTTGTACAGGTCGATGGCCGCGATGCCCACGTCGTCGCTGGCCTCGATGGTCAGCACGAAGTTCGCCCCGATCGGGAAGGACTGACCATCCGCGGGGAAGGTGATCGTGCCGCTGGGCGGCGCGGTGTCGGGGACGGCCGGCCCGAAAAAGCCCAGCAACTCTTGGTGGGAGTTCTGCGAAGTGCTCGAGCAGTACTGCGCATGCTGACTCCCGCAGACGATTCCGTTGCCCGAGCTCACGATCGAGTAGCAGGTGTCCAAGAAGGCCGGATTTCCCCCCGAGTTGTAGGGGTTCATGATGTCGGCCGCCATGTTGACGTGCTCGAGACCAAAGCCGTGCGCGACCTCCTGGCCGATGGTCGTGGCGAAGGTCGTCGCGCTGTACTGCCCCGCACCACCGAAGGAGTAGGTGATGTTGTAGGGATTGTTGTCGTTGCAATCGAGGGGGGCGATGCCCAGCACGCCGTTGCCGAAGCCGTGGTTCTTCGGCCCGATCATGATCATGTTGTACTCACCCGAGGCCGGCCGGCTGTCGGTGATGATCATGTTGTAGGCGGCCCAGTCGGCGTTGACGGCGTCGATGACCGACTGCCGCTGCTGCGCCGTACCGCCGAAGGCCGGGTAGGCGCCCGCGAGCTGACCGATCTGGGTTCGGTTGTTGCGAGCGTCGTCGCCTCCCGAGGTGAGCGTCGCGCCGTCGAAATTGAGGAAGGTCGTGCCGAGCTTGGCTCGCGTGCCGCCCGGCTCCGGACCTCCGTCGGCGGCCAAGTCCAAGAGCGCCTGCGGCACCCAGATCAGACTGGTCGCGCCTGGGACGTCCACCCACTCGCCACCTTCGGCCGGCGGCGGTGCGTTGTGTTCCTCGTCACCGGGCCCAGCGAGGGCCACATTCGCGCCAAGGAAAGCAGGGAGAATCATCACGGCGGAGACGACCGCGATGCGCGTTTTGGGAGCCAGAGTTGCCATCGAAACCTCCTAGAAGCCAGTTCGGGGGCTCGAACCGACGCGAGGAGAATTACGCCCCACAGCTGAAAAAAGCAACAACTCCAAAGAGAGGTGATTACCCACAGAAGGACAATTGAGGGGGCCTACGCACCAAACAAAGCCGCCGGGGATGCGCGGTCGAGACGCACCCGGGCCCAGTCGTCGACAAGTGCCGTGGCGTAGCCCTACGCCGCGGATCTCGGTCGAAGCGCCGCATCGCCGCGACGATGTCGGTGTAGCGCCTACTCCCGGTCGACCCGCCGGCGCATCAGCTGCTCCAAGGCGGCCTCGGGCGCGAGAGATCCTTCGAGCAGACCCGCAACCGCGTGCGCGATCGGGGTCGAAACTTGAAGTCGATCCGCCAAGCGAGCCACCCGCAACGCGACCGTATGCGACTCGACGTGGCCTTCGGCCTCGGCCAATGCATCGCGCGGAGAGTGCCCCTGGGCGATGGAGACGCCCGCCGCGTACTCGGGACGTGGCTCGCCCGCGACGGCCGCGATCAAGTCGCCGACACCGGCCAAGCCCGCGAAGGTCTCGGCCCGCCCGCCGAGCGCCACCCCTACGCGCGTCATCTCGGCGATGCCACGCGTCGCCAACACACCGATCGTCGCGGCGCTGAGTTCCATGCCGCGCGCGTAGCCCACGGCGAAGAGCATCAAGCCCGTCAAGGCCGAGGCCAGCTCGATACCCACGAGATCCGGCGTGCCGTAAAGGCGCAGGCGCGGCGAGCCGATCGCCCCGCGCAAGACCTCGATGACCTCGGGAAACTCGGAGCCCACGATGCCCCCGGCCGGGTGCCCCACGCTGAGGTTACGCGCGGTCAAAGGACCCGCCAGC
>JAUIJR010000331.1 GCA_030431075.1 Polyangia bacterium
GTTTGGGTTTGTTTGCCACGTGGCAATTATTTTGATCGGGCAAGTGAAAATGTCAAGCGGGGCATTTTGGGGCGGCCTGGTAGACTGGCCGGGCATGACCTGCCGCCGCTTTCGGCTCGGACTTTCAGCCACCCGATGGGCGCAGTTCGCCCTGCTCGGCCTACTCGGCGGGGGCGGCTGTGGCGGCAAGGAGGCCGAGCGCGCAGATGCGCCGACGGTGCTGAGCCCCGAGTCGGGCGCGTCCGTGGGCGCGGATGCGGCCGAGACCCAGGCTCCCAAAGCTTCGCCGAACGAGCTGCGCTGGGAGGCGCAGACCGAGACGACTTGGATCGAGGTGCCCACCGTGAAGTCCGGGGCCGAGTACGCGCGCAGCTTCGTGCCCTGGCGCGTCGCGCTCGATCCGAGCGGTGCGCCCACGGTCTCCAAAGAGGAGGGTGAGCTGCGCGTGCGCGGGCTCTCGCGCGGATTCTCCCTCGAAGGCGAGCGCTTCTTGGTGGGGGAGCCCCTCGTCGTCGCCTTCGTGCTCACCCGGGACAGCGCGACGCGCTTGCCGTGGATCGAGACGATGGGGGGCGAGTACCGCGGGCGGGGGCGCGACGACACCTTCGCCTTCGCCCTCGAACGCGAGGACGGCAGCTTCGTCGACGACATCTTCATCGGCCCGGTGCTCATCGGCGGGGGGCGCTCGGGCCCCATGGCCGTCGCGCCCAGCATGCGGGTCGAGCACCATCTCGGCGTGCAGCACTACGTCGACCTGCGCGAGCCGGGGAAGTACACGCTGCACTGCCTGTCGCTGGCGCGCAGCTACACGCCCGAGGGGTGGATGGCCGGCATGGAGGCCTTCGTGCGGGCCGAGCTGACCAAGCGCGTGGGTGAAGAGGCGGCGGCCGGGGCGAGCTGGGACGCAGACCTGCAAGCGGTCACCTTGCCCGACGGCATGCGGGTGACGGTCACACCCTCGCTCAGCCACGAGCTCGAAGCCTCGCCCATCGAGTTGCCGGCCGCCTTGCTCGCCCGCCTCGACGAAGGGCGACGCAGCGTGACCGACTACGCTCGCTTCTCGATCGAAGTGGTCGAAGCGAGCCCTGCCCAGCGAGAGGCCATGGTCCCGCGTTGGCGCGCGCGTGCCGAGCAGGCGACCGAGAGCGCGTGGCCCAAGCCAATCGGAGATGGGGCAGCCGAGGCCATCGCCTTTGCGGCCCAAGACGACTTTGTGCCCGCCATCGAGGGCTGGCTGCGCGCCGGTCCGACGCAATGGAAGGGGCGTCGCACGCAGTTGCTCGATGGCCTGGCTTTGCGCGGGAGCGAGGCCTCGATCAAGCTGCTCTTGGAGTTCGCCGAGGGCGATGACTGGTGGGCGCTTCGCTACTTGCGTGACGAGGCCGTGCGCACCCACGCCGAGGCCTTGATCGAGCTGCTGGCCCACGAGGACGATGTCGCGCGCATCGTCGCCTTCGAGCGGCTGAGCCAGGTGGCGGGAGATCGCTTCGGGGCTTCGTGGGAGGGCTACCATCACGAACATCCGAGCGTGGACGAGGGGCGGGCGCTACAGGCAGCCGCGCGAGCCCGCTTTTAGCGCGGGCGAGCGTGAGCGAGCCCGGGGCATCGGCCACGCGGGGGTATGCTCCGGGCGTGAGACGAGGGGCAGCACTGCGAGTGTGTCTGGGGGCGAGCGTGCTGTGGTGCGCGTGCACTCCAAAGTCGAAGGGCGACGCAGAGACGACGCCGGCGGCGTCGGGGCCGGCGGCTTCGGGGGCCGTCGATCCCTCGGAGTCCGATACGCCCGAGGCGAGCCCAAATCCCGAGGCCAGCCAAGACTCTGGCCAGAGCCAGGACGCGAACTTCGTCGTGAAGCCCTGGCTCTTCGCCGGCGAAGTCCCCGAGGGTCTCGAGGCCTACGGTGAACTCGAGCTGGTCATCGCGTGGCTGGATCGTCACGGACAAAACGCGCTGGTCGTCGGCCGCAAACAAAACGAGACCGAGGACGCCCGCACGACGACCCTGCGCGCCGAGCATTGGCTGCGCGCCGATCCGAAGGCCGAGTGGCAAGAGCTTCGGGTGATGCGCGAGCGGGTGGACGCCTGTCAGTTCGATACCGAACTCAGCGCGATCAAGGGCGACTGGTCGGTGACCGACCTCGACGAGGACGGCGTCGGCGAAGCGACGGTGGCCTGGCGTGTGGGGTGTCGCTCGGACGTCAGCCCGGTCGGCCACAAGGTCATCATGATCGAGTACGACGGCAAAGAGAGCCACAAGTGGGGCTTGCGCGGCGACACCCACATCTGGCCCGAGCAAGGCGAGCCCACCGGCTTTCGCACCGACCCCGAGTTCAAGTCGGTGCCGCGCTTTTACAAGCACGCGAGCTGGGTCTGGGAGCAGACCTCGGTCGAGCGCTTCGATTAAGTCGCGGACCATCGCCTCACCCATGCTCCCATCGGTGGGGGCCGGCGAATGGGCTTGAACTGCGCCCGCGGACTTGGTCTCGTGGGGCGGTGGACGCGTTCGAACTCATGGACGGAGACATGCGGGTCGAGACTCATGCCGACCATCTCTTCGTGTGGCACCGGCGCGCGGCGAAGGACGTGGCCGAGCTCGAACTGGTCCTGACGGCGATCGACGAGGCCCTCGAGGGCCGGGACTTGCGCGCGGTCGTCTTCGACTCGCGCGAGTCGGCCTACCAAGGCGGCGAGGTGCAGCAGCGCATGTGGGCTTGGATCGAGTCGCACCCGCGCCTGCGAAAAATCGCGACCTTGGTCGAGTCGGAGCGACTGGCCACGAGTGTGAACATGACGGGCCTGTCGAAAGGGGTGAAGATCAAAGCCTTTCACCAGCTCTCGGACGCGCGGACCTGGCTCGCCAGCTGAGCGGATGCGCCGTCGTCTAGGTCTAGGTCGAGTCCGAATCCGAGGGCTCGACGCGGCCGACCTCGGTGTCGACCTCGCTCGGCATGGGCTCGGCCTCGCTGTCTTCCGCCGGCTTCGCCTTCGCTACCGTAGCGGTGCGCGCAAAGACCCAAGCCGTCCCCAGCGCGCCGAGGTAGGCCATGAAGTTGACCCAGCCGTAGCCCACGGACTCGAAGGCGTAGTTCAAGAAGGTGCGCGGACCTTCGGGGACCGACTGGAGGTTCAAGACCGGGTGCACGCTGAGCAAGAGGGCGGCGGTGGCGAGAGCTGCGGCGCCGACATGGATGAGCTCACGCTGCCAGCGTCGCGGGGGGGACTTGAAGTGCAAGGCGAGCGCGACCGGCAACAAGACGAAGACCACCAAGGTGGCTGCGAGCAAGGCGGCAGCGAGGGCCAGCAGCTGCGGGGCGTGGGCATGAAAGCCGAACAAGGCGACGCCATCGCCGTGGCCGCCCAAGAGTCGCTCGAAGCCCGCGTCGGCCAGACCCGGGTCGCCGAGGACGCGGCCGAGGTAGTCGCGGCCTCCGTAGTAGGCGGCGCCACCAAAGCCCACGAAGATGAAGGCGAAGGCGAGAGCGAAGCTCATCGCCGCGCGCCACGGCCATTTCATCGCGCACCGCCTTCGGGTTCGGGCTGGGTCTCAGGGGCGGCGTCGATGATCAGGCTCGGGGGCGCGCCGCGTCCGTACACGCGCGCGTCGTAGACGACGACGTGGCCGTCCGGCTCGACCGTGTACGCGGCGTAGTAGGGCGAGGCGGGGCCCTCGGGGTGAAAGATGCGCCCGCGCATGAAGAGCTGGCCTTCGCTGCCCACCACCTGGCGGACGGTCTCCCATCCGGCGCCCCACATCGTGATCTCATCGATGGGTCGTCCACTTTTGGCGCGCAAGGCTGTGTCGAGCTGCGCTTCGATCTCCTCCTTGTGCTCGCGCACACGCGAGGCCAAGGCGGGGTCGCTGCGCTCGAGGGTGTCGAAGTACTTTTGCTCGTTGAGGTTCTGCAGGCAGCCGGACCCGGCGGCCAGGCTCAGCCCAAAGGCGAGGAACGTTGTCCACTGGGCGCAACGCATCCCTCGCGCATGATGCCAAAGGGGGCGCTCGCAGAGCGCGCGCGCCGGGGATGCTGGGAGAACGCGGGGGTGTGAGGCCGCGCGCCCACTTACGGCTGCCGGGCCGGGCGGCATCGGGTAGGGTCGAGGCGTGAGTTCGACTCCATTTCGGATCGTGCTGACGGGGGGGCCGGGCGGCGGCAAGACGACGGCGGCCGAGCTTTTTCGGCGCGAGATCGGTGAGGGCGTCGTAGTCGTCCCCGAGTCGGCCACCTTGCTCTTTCGCGGGGGTTTTCCTCGCAGCGACGCCCCCGAGGCCCGCTTCGCGGCCCAGAACGCCATCTACCACGTGCAGTGCAACCTCGAGGACGTGCAGGCCGCCCGCTTTTGCGACCGCGTCTTGTTGTGCGACCGCGGCACGGTCGATGGCGCGGTCTACTGGCCGAAGGATCGCAACGGTGACTTCTTCGAGCACGTGGGAAGCAGCCTCGAAGCCGAGCTCGCGCGCTACGACGCGGTGATCTTCTTCGAGACGGCCGCCGTGGGCGGCATGGACATCGAAGGTGGCAACCCGGTGCGTACCGAGAGCCAGCAAGAGGCCATCGAGCTCGACCGGGCCCTGCGCGCCTTGTGGTCGCAGCATCCCCGCTATCACTTCATTCCCCACAATCGCAGCTTCTTCAAGAAGCTCAGCCACGCCCTCGCCTTGCTCGAGGGACTCGTGGCCGCCCACGCTGCCCCCCACCGCTGAGAGCTCGTCATCATGACCCTGCCCCCCGACATCGAGATCGCACAGTCCGCCCGCTTGGCGCCCATCGAGGAGGTCGCCGCACAGCTCGGGCTGGGCGCGGATGAGATCCGAAGCTACGGCGGCGACAAGGCGAAGCTCGACATGGCGGCCGTCAACGGTCGGCCGCTGCGCCCCGACTCGAAGCTGATCTTGGTGACGGCGATGACCGCGACGCGCGCGGGGGAGGGCAAGACCGTGACTTCGATCGGTTTGGCCCAGGCCTTTGGCAAACTCGGGGTCTCGCACTGCTTGTGTCTGCGGCAGCCATCCTTGGGCCCGACCTTCGGCATCAAGGGCGGAGCGGCCGGAGGCGGCTATGCGCAGGTGCTGCCGATGGAAGACATCAACATGCACCTGACGGGGGACTTTCACGCCATCACCTCGGCCAACAACTTGCTGGCGGCCGTCGTCGACAATCACGCGCACTTTCAAGGGCCGCTCGAGGTCGACCCCTCGCGGATCAGCTGGCGGCGCGTGCTCGACCTTTGCGACCGGCAGCTGCGCAACTGCGAGCTGGGCCTGGGCGGCCCGAGCAGCGGCTTTCCCCACCCGGGCGGCTTCGACATCACGGCCGCGAGCGAGGTCATGGCCGTGCTCGCGCTGGCCAGAGACGGCGAGGACCTGGCCGCGCGCCTCGGACGCATGGTGGTCGCGCACGACAAAGCCGGCAAGCCCCTGCGCGCCGAGGCTTTCGAGTGCATCGGGGCCATGCGGGTGCTGATGAAGGACGCCATCGTGCCCAACTTGGTGCAGACCCTCGAGGGTACGCCCGTGCTGATGCACGCGGGGCCTTTCGCCAACATCGCCCACGGCTGCAACTCCTTGCTGGCGACGCAAAGCGCGATGCGTCTCGCCGACTACGTCGTCACCGAGGCCGGCTTCGCCGTCGACTTGGGCGCGGAGAAATTCTTTCACATCAAGTGCCGTGAGCTCGGGCAGATGCCGGCGGCCGTGGTGATGGTGGTGACGGTGCGCGCGGTCAAGATGCACGGCGGTGCCGAGCTCTCCGACGTGGCGCGTGAGGACATCGAGGCGCTCGAGCGCGGCTTCGCCAACGTCGCGCATCACCTGAGCACGCTGGCCAAGTTCGAGGTGCCCGTGGTCGTGGCGATCAATCGCTTCGGCAGCGACAGCGACGCCGAACTCGAGCGCTTGCGTGGGCTGTGCGAGGAGGCGGGTGTCCAGGTGCGTGTTTCGGAGGTAGCGACGCGCGGTGGGGAAGGGGGCGTCACCCTGGCCCGGGCGGTGATGGACGCCGCCAGCGGTGAGCGGCAGGCGCACCGATCTTTGTACGCGCTCGACGCGAGCTTGGCGTCGAAGATCGAGAGCGTGGCGCGGGAGGTCTACGGGGCCGATGGGGTCGACTACGACGAGGGGGCCCTCGAGCGTTTGGCCGAGCTCGAGAGCCAGGGCTTCGGCGGGCTGCCGATCTGCGTGGCCAAGACCCAGCTCTC
>JAUIJR010000332.1 GCA_030431075.1 Polyangia bacterium
CCCGCGTCGCACCGCGCCTACAAACAACGCCAGCTCGAGGCCGTGAGACGCCGCGTGCTGGCCGGGGTGGAGTAGGGCGGATCAGGCCTCACAGGGCACGATGACCCGCTGCTCCAAGAAGCTCAGCTCGCAGTAGCCCGTGTCGCTCGGCGGTCCGTGTTCGGACATCCATTCGGTGCATTGCTCGGCGGTGGCGAAGAGCACGAGCGAGGGCGGGGCGTCGTTCCAGGTGATGCCGATGCCTGGGCCGGCGTGGGCGAGATGTCCCGGTGTCTCGCTCGGCTGCCAGCCCCAGGAGATCTGGTCGACGACGATGCCGCCCGTTCGTCGGTCGAGGAACTCGCGGTTGGCAGGTCGGCCGACCCGTACTTCGCCGTCGCCATCGATGGCCAGATCATTGCCCAGGGCCACACCGATCAGGTCGGGGTTGTCGTCGTGGACGACCGCAGTCATGTCCACGTGCCATCGAAGCGAAGACGCAGCTTGGGGACTGGCGGAAGGTTCTTGCGTTGCCTTAGCGACGGAACAACCCTGCGGGACCCAGACCCAAACTTCCGCCCATTGCGCGCGGCACATCTCGGGAATCTGCGCGCAGGGATCCAAGGGCGGCGCTGCCGGCCTCGCTGAATCGTGGGGCACTCGCGCGGTGGCCGACGGAGGAGAAGTTTCGACCGTCGGACTGCAGCCGATGAGCGTTGCGAACAGCGCGAGTCGATTCGGCGGCATCGCGCCGAAGGCGAGAATCCTTCGCGGGCGAACCCTCATGGCGTGCAGCGCCCCGACAGTTCGTGGCCCTCGATCACCAGCCGACAGCTTGCCTCGTCGCCGTTGTGGGTCCTGCTCCACCAGCGCTCGCAGGTGAGGCGTTCGGCGAATAGATGGAAGTGCGGCCGGCTACCCGGGGTCGGCAGCTCGAGGGAGCTACCGTCGGCGCTGACGACGAGAATGGGGAGCTCCTCGGGCTCCCGCCAATCGGTATCAAAGGTGACGCTCCGCATCGATCCGCTGGCCATGACCGTGTGCTGCTGGTCGACCTTGCTGGGGCGGACCGCCCCCGAGTCGAGGGAGATGCGAAATGGGCTTCGGTGGGTGGTGATCGAAGGAAGATTGTCTTGGTTGGTCCCCGTGAGGATGACGGTCACGAACGCGAAGGCGCCGTAAGGCGGGCCGTCATCAGCCGTCGCCCCGAGGGCACAGCCACCTGTGCTTCCGACCCATATCGGGTGGGGTTGAGCACTGCAGAGGGCGGGTACGACGCTGCACAGCTCCGAGGCCCTTTTGGGCACGCTTTTGGGAGGAGCTTGCGGCCCCTCGAGTTTGGTCTCCGCAGGGGTCCCGCGAGGCGCTGCCGTCGCTGGCCCTTCCGTCGGGGCGTCCGCCGGCGCCTGCGATGCGGTCGTCGGCGCACGGCAGGCCGCCAGGAGCAGCGCCGCGGCCCAGCTATTGCGGCGGCACGAAACCATCACAGGCGCTGTCGATGACCGAGAGGGTTTCGGCGAGGTAGGTGCCGTAGCTGGCGGTGTCGCAGATGTCGCCGACGGCGCCGTTGGTCCACAGGTTCGTGAATTCGATGATGCGGTTCGCGTCGAACCACTCTTTGAGGGTGGTGTTGTTCGAGTCGGGGCAGCTGTTGATGTCGGGGGGCTGCACGATGGCGCGCACCACCACGTTCGACTCGATGCCGAACTTCGCGTTGAGGATCTGGTTGTACCAGTCGGCCGGATCGCCGGGGCTTCCGTAGTAGCCAAAGCCCGGCGGGTTGTCGTGGTCGTCCTCTTCGTCCGTCAAGATCACGATGACCAGCAGCGCGTCGGGGCGGATGAAGCCTTCGTTGCACTCGCCGGCGCCTTGCAGGGAGGTCACGCCGCCGATGATGTTTTGCATCGTCGTGTTGTCGCCCGGGCCGCCGAGGCCGAGGGCCGCGTTGCAGGGGAAGGCGGACGCGATGTTGTCGGCCTCGGTGATGAAGCGCTGGCCGCCGGCGAAGGGCAGGCAGCTCGAGCGGGCCACCAAGGCGCCTTGCACGGCGCAGCTCGCCGGGTCGTTGCCCGTGTAGGGGCCGCTGGCCACCACGCCGACGTGCAGGGACTCGACCGTGTCCAAGGTGGCGATCATCTCGTTGGCGAACTGGGGGAGGGCGGCCGTGATCGCCCCCTGCTCGTCACCCATCGAGCCCGAGGTGTCGATGGCGAAGAGGATGTCGACCTTCTTGCACGAGTCGTCGCCGCCGTCCGTGGTCGTGGCGGTGCCCGTCGTCGGGTCCACGTCGAGCAGGGGTCCCGTGCTCGTCGTGTCGGTCGAGCTGGCCGTGTCCGTCGCGTCGGTGGCCGTGTCCGTCGTGTCCGCCGTGTCCGTCGTGTCCGTCGCATCCGTCGTCGAGGCCGAGCTGGACGTCGAGCTCGTCGCCGTGCTCGAGTCGCTCGCCGACTCGTCCGAGGTCGAAGCTTCGCTGCCGGCTTCGAAGCCGCTGCTGGCGCCGCCGGTCGTGAAGCTCGCTTCGCCGCTCGCATCCTCGTCCGCGCCGGTGCCCGGGCCGCAGGCCAGACACATGGCGAGACCCAAGCCGAGTGCGCGCGGGCGGGACCAAGACAGGGAATTCATGGGTCGACGATAACACTGCCGGTCGGCGCAGCGGCCGCGCGCTCAGTCGTCCTCGCCGGCCCCCGGCTTCGCGGCCTCCGTCAGGTAGATCGGGAACTCCATCACCGGTGTCGGGAGGTACAAGGTCACCGCGTAGGCTTGGGTGTCGGTGGCGCCTTCGAGCAGTGACTTGCCGGCGGCTCGCCAGCCGTGGCGTTTCCAGTCGAGGGCGGCGCCGAGGCCTTTTTTGGCCAGGCCGGCTTTGGCGTCGAGCTCGAAGGCGGCGGGGTGTCGCTCGCGGGCGCCGGCGGGGACCGTGAAGGGCTCGAGCTTCGCTTCGGCCAGGTGATCGCCGTCGTGGATGATCTCGATGCGATGCTTTTCGAGTTCGGCCTCCCAGGGCGTCGGGTTGTGGATCTCGAGCTCGAAGCTCAGGCGAAGGCCCGCGCCTTCGCCACGGCCCAGGGACCAGCTCGAGGGGACCAAGCTGTAGTCGCAGCGAAGCAAGGGCAGGGCGCGGTAGGCCGCGCGGGCCACCGAGCCCAGGCTCAGCGCCGTGAAGATCATCAGGCCCCAGGTGGCGAGGTGGGCCGTGATGGGGAGTCCGGCCGCGCTGGGTTGATGGACCTCGCGGCAGATGCGGGCGCCCGCGATCGTTCCGGTCCACAAAGCGCCGCACAAGCAGGCCAGCTGGACGGCGACCAAGATGACCAAGTTGCGGGTCAGCTCGTGCGCCGCCGGTTCTTCGAGCAGCTGCGTGGCGAGGATCGCCGGGGCGCCGAAGCAAAGGCCAAAGGCGAGGACCGTGCCGGGGCGGCGGATCACCTGACGGACCACTTGGGTGTAGCGCCAACCGTGACGCTGCATCGCCGGGGCGAGGTAGTCGACCGTCAAGGTGAAGGCCATGATCAGCTGGGTCAGCACCAACGCGGTGATCCGTCGGCCCTCGCCGCCGCCGTAGCCGATCCAAAAGCTCAGGGAACTCAGTGCGCCGTACAGAACCAGCAGCCAGAGCTCTTCGAGGCCGAGCCGCCAAAGGGGCGGCTCTCGCCAGCGCATGTGCGCGGTGATCTGGCTGTCCCGCTCGAAGGTCGCCGAGGCCCTTTCCTTGAGCGGAAAGAGGAGGACGGAGACCAAGAGCATCCCGCCGGTCAACGTGGTGGTCACGATGGCCGCGCGGATCTGGGCGTCCGCGAAGTGTTCGATCAGCCACTTGGCCGTGCCCCACGCGCGCTCGGGGAGGTAGCGCTCCAAGATGAACTGCTCGACCGGCTCGACACCCGTCAGCGCAATGTGGGCGGTCGCGGCCAAGATCGCCGCCGCGAGCAGGGCCCATGCGATCAACCAGGCCCATGTGCGCGCTTTCGCGGCGCGCACGCTGCGGAGCAGCTGGGGGACGAAGGGGGTCGCCGGCGAGCTCTCCGCCATGGCGCCAGGGTACGGGGGCTGACCGGGATTGATTCCCTTTTCGGCCGAGCGGCGTCCGCTTTTGTGGGGTGCCTTCCCAATTTTTGGCGTGTGAAAAATGCCTCGTGGGCGGGGCAGCGGCGCGCTCGAACGCCGTTTGATGGTCGTGGTATCGTCCGCGCGTGTTGCGTAATCGCGTTCTTGGCATTGCCGTGGGCCGTCGTGCCCTCGTGACTCTTTCTTTGCTCGCGCTGCCCGGCTTGGTGGCCTGCGCCGACGACGACTTCAATCTCGATGGCGAAGACGGCACCGGCGAGACCGGCGAGACCGGTGAGACCGGCGACGACGAGGGCGTCGGCGGCAACGCCAGCTTCGACGTGCGCCCTTCGGTCGAGCAAGTTCACATCTGGAACGCGGACCCCGGACTGACCCTCGAGCTCGTCGACGGCGACGACAACGTCGTCCAAAGCGCCGATACCGACGAGCAAGGCAGCTTGATCTTCCGCGAGGTCGATGCCGGCACCGGCTACACGGTGCGCACCACCGACATGGCCGAGACGGCGGGGCCCTTCGAGGTCATGTCCGTGTCGAACAGCCTGCCGGACCAGGGCTTTTACGACGACCAAGAGATCACGCCCGGCTTTGGCTACCTCACCATGCGTGACGGCACCCAGCTGAGCTACTACATGGTCTTGCCCGGGCCCATCGAAGAGGGGCCCTATCCGACCATCATCAACTACTCCGGTTACGACCCCTCGCAGCCGGGCTCGCCCCTCGAGGTCGGCGACTTGCAGCTCGACCAGCTCTGCGAGGACTACCCGGTGCTCTGCGATGCGCCCAACCATCCCTCGGGGATCATCGGCGGCGTGCTCGAGTTCGCCACCATCGGCGTCAACATGCGCGGCACCGGCTGCTCGGGTGGCGCCTACGACTTCTTCGAGCCTTTGCAGCTGCTCGACGGCTACGACATCGTCGAGATCGTCGCGGCCCAAGACTGGGTCAAGGGCAACAAGGTCGGCTTGGCCGGCTTGAGCTACCCCGGCTTGAGCCAGCTCTTCGTGGCCTCGACCAACCCGCCGAGCTTGGCCGCGATCACGCCGCTGTCGGTCATCGCCGACGTGCAGTCGACGCTGGTGCCGGGTGGCATCTTGAACAACGGCTTCGCCGTGAACTGGGCCTCGAACGTGCTCGATGGCGCGGCGCCCTACGGTAAGGGCTGGGAGCAAGGGATCGTCGACGCCGGTGACGAGGTATGCGAGGAGAACCAGCTCCTGCACAGCCAGGCCATCGACGTCATCCAGAAGATCTACGACAACCCCTTTTACGAGCCCACGGTCGCCGACCCGATCAACTTGAACTTGTTGGTCGAGTCCATCGACGTGCCCGTGTACTTGTCGGGGCAGTGGCAAGACGAGCAGACCGGCCCGGCTTTTGGACGCTTGCTCGACAAGTTCGACAACGCGCCGTTGACCCGTTTCACGGTGGCCAACGGTGTGCACCCCGACGGCTACGGTCCGCAGCTGCTCACCGAGTGGTTCAACTTCTTGAGCTTCTACGTGGCCGAGGAGATTCCGATCGTCCCGACCGAGATTCGGACCCTCTCGCCTTTCTTGTTCGAGATGCAGTTTGGCGCCGCGACCTCGCTGCCGCCCGATCGCTTCGAGGACTACACCGACTTCGCCACCGCCAAGGCCGACTACGAGGCCGAGGAGACCGTGCGCTTGATGTGGGAGATGGGGGCCAACGAGGTCCGCACCGACGGCTTCCCCTGGAGCACGGGCGAGACCAAGTACCAGACTTGGCCGCCGGAGGATCAGGTCGCCCAGCGCTGGTACTTCCAGCCCGACGGCAGCATGGGGCCGGACGCGCCGACCGACGCGACCAGCAGCTCGAAGTTCAGCTACGACTCGGACGCGGGTCAAAAGACCAACCTCAACCCCGGTGGAGACCCCTGGGATCTGATCCCCGACTACGACTGGGCCGCGCCCGCGGCCGGTGAGGCCGTCGTCTTCGAGTCGGCGCCGCTGACCGAGGACACGCCGATGGCCGGCTTCGGATCGGTCGACCTCTACATCCAAGCCACCGAGCCCGACGTGGACATCGAGGTCACCTTGGCCGAGGTCCGTCCCGACAACAAAGAGGTCTACGTCCAAAGCGGTTGGCTGCGGGCGAGCATG
>JAUIJR010000006.1 GCA_030431075.1 Polyangia bacterium
CGCCGCTCGCCGCCGAAGCCCGCGCGATCGCCGACGCGCTCGACCCGGAGGCAGATGCGACCTCCGCGTTCGCGCGCGGCGCCGAGACGAAGGGCTCGCCGGCCACCACCGGGCCTTCGAGCGGCCAGCCGGCCGGGCTCGGAAACTGCATCGGCGACATCCAAAACTCGACCCGGGCGAAGCCCTCGCCGAGCACCGGGTCCCCGCAAAAGCCCAGCGCGACCTGGCTGCGGGGCTCGCCGGGCAACACGCCCAACTCGCTGGGCAGCCAGCGGATCGCGCTCGCGCGGGACAAAGCGCGGGTGATCTCCTCGTGCACCACCCGCTTGGATTTGTCGTCGATGTAGGCGTCGACCAAGATCAGGCCCGCGACCGCCCCGATCGGTCCGCCGAGCAAGGCGCCCACGCCCAGGCCGCCGCCTCGGGCCCAGTTGCGGGCCGAACCGTGGAAGTTCACGGCCTCGAGTTTTTGAAGTTCGACGGCCAGGCGTTGGTCGTCGACGCGGCGCACCCGAAGCTGGGCGCGAACTTCGAGGCGGTTGTCGCCTTGGACCTCGACGCGCACCGCAGCGCCGCCTTCGTGCAGCTCGAGCTCGAAGCGAACGATGCGGATGCTGTCGCCCAAGAAGGGTTGGCCACGCAAGGCGGCGCGCAGCTTCTCGCTCAAGGGTGGCAAGACGGCGGCGCGAATGGCCGCCTCGCTGGCCGACATGGCGGCGACGCAGCGCTGGGCGATGGCGCCGCGGGCCTCGACCTCGCCGACCCAAAGGGTGTCGACGATGGCCTCGCGTCGGTCTCCCCGTCGCCGCAACTCGGCTTCGATCGCGTGCACCCCGAGCGACTGGGGATCCAAGCGCAGCTCGATCTCACCGCTTTTGGCGTCGACGATCTCGGCCGGCGTCGCTCGCCCGTCGACCCTGAACTTCACCCGCGGCGCCAAGAAGGCCGGCTGCACCTTGGCGCGCCAGGTCGAGGCCGTGTCCGGCGGGATCCGGCGCGGCCCGGCGCCGAGCGCCCGCAGCTCGAGGTGCAGAGCCTGCTGGGCGTCGGCGTGGCGCAGTCGGTCCGCCCCGGCCCACAGCGCGCCCCCGAAGAGCAGCGCCCCCGTGACCCCGGCTGCGACCCACTTTGCCCGCGCCCGCATCGTTCAGCTTCCCCGCCCGGCGAAGATCCAAAGCAAGCTCAGCAGCTCGAGCGCGACGATCCACAAGGTCGTGGCCATCACGCCGCGCACCATGGCCACGGTGACCGACTCGGCGCTGGTCTTCTTGGCCGCGCCCTTGGCGATCGCGTCCGAGGCGATCCCCACCGCGTACAAGGCGAAGAGCACCAGCATTCGGCTGCGAAAGACGAGCCGGTCCGGCGGTGGATCCACCAGATCCGCGGTGACCAGCTCCCATGCCCGTGCGAAGTCCCCGCCGAGCTCGGGCAGCGCGTACACGAGGTAGGCCGCGCCGCCGACCAACAAACCGAGCACGAAGGTGCCGGCCATGGCCAAGTAGGCCACCACCATCGACAACCAGGCCGGCAGCCACAAGTAGCGACGGTCGTCGATGCCCAAGCCGCGCAGGGCCTCGCTTTGCCGGGTCAAGGAGATGCCCCCGAGCCAGGCCGTGATCGCGTTGCCGGCCGTGGCCGAGAACAAGATGCCCGACAAAGGCGGGGCCAAGGCGATGACGTGCATCGAACCGATCAGCGAGAAGACCCGATCTCCACGCAGCGGCATCTCGCCGCCGGCCAGCGCACGGTGGAGGATGTAGAGGATCGTGACGCCGATCAGCAAAGAGACGATGGCGAAAAAGGGCGCAGGACGCAGCAGGGTCTGCTTGATCGCCACCCAGGTGACCTCGAGAAAATCTCGCGGGCGACGCAGGGCCGAGACGCCACGGCCGAGCGCAGCCGGAGCGACGGTGAAGGCGGCCAGGGCCCGGCCCAGGCGCGCGACGATGCCCGGTCCGCGCCGAGCTTCGGCGCCCATCTCGATCGCGTCTTCCGCCTCGAGCGCCGCGAGGGCCTGCGCGGCGACGTCCGAGGCGATCCTTTCGCGAAGCTCCCGAGTCCGCGAGGCCGTCGCGGACTCCCCCGCGGCGTCGAGATCGATCTTCAGCTCGCGCAGGCGCTGGCGGCCGCGATCCATGTAGACGAAGCGGTCCGCGACACCGGCGGCGAAGGCGAGCTCGTGGGTGACGATGAGCGCCGCGGCGCCTTCGCGTCGGATCTCGGCCCGCAAGAGATCCGCGAGGCGATCGACCCGCAGCGGGTCCAGTCCCACGGAGGGCTCATCCAAAAAGAGGATCTTGCGCCCGCCGGCCAAGGTGCGGGCCACCGCGACGCGCTGGGCCTCGCCACCGGAAAGCGCGTGCACGGGGCGCGCGCTCTCGGCCCAGACTTCGGGGAGGTCGACGCCGGACAGGGCCTCGCGCAAAGCGGTCGCTTCGCCGCCGCGAGGGCTTTGGGCGTTGCGCATGGCCAAGGCCAAGTTGCCGGCCACGTCGAGGTGATCGAAAAGCGCGCCGCGCTGCGGCACGATGCCGACCGGCGTGGCCGCGTGGCGAGCTCGAAAGTCGACGACGAAGCCTCCCTCGCGCAGGGCCTCCGGGTCGTCCAAGGCGGCCATGAAGGTCGACTTGCCGGAGCCGGAGCCCCCCAACAAGACGACGATCTCGCCGGGGCGCAAGCTGAAGTCGACCTCGTCGAGGATCCGGCGGCCACCGGGGGCGCTGACGCTCAGGCCCCGAACCGACAAGAGGGCGTCGTCGGACACGACAAACCGTGACCCCTGCGTGCGCGAGGGTCAAGGCAGAGCGTCAAAGCTCCAGCCAGTCGAGCAGGCGCGCCGCTTGTGCCTCGGGCATGTCGATGCCCGGCACCGAGACTTCGGGGCTCGCGGCCCCGTGAAAGTCGGAGCCGCCGGTGACGACCAGATCGTGGGCCCGAGCGAGGCGCGACCAGTGCTCGACCTGGGCCGCACCGTACTTGCCGTAGCGCGCCTCGAGCCCCTCGAGCCCCTCGTCGCGGTGCTGGAGGTAGAGCTCTTCGACCAGGGCGTCGTTGCGCAGGCTGTGCGGATGCGCGAGCGACATCTTGGCGCTGGCCGCCCGACCCAGGGCCAAAGCCTCGGGCAACTCGATGCGATCCACCGGGACATAGGCCGGCCCGTCGTCTTTCAAGAAGCGATCGAAGGCCTGGCGCATCGAGTTGCAAACCCCCGCCTCGACCAGGGCCGCCGCCACGTCGGGCCGCCCCGGCGTGCGTCCGTGCCCACGCGCGCGCAAGGCCGTGCGATCGAGATGCACCCCGAGACCCTCGAGCTTGTCGACGATCGCCTCGATGCGCTCGCGTCGCTGTTGGTCGATGGCGTCCAGACGCGTCGCCAGTTCGGCGCGGCCTCGCGCGTCGCGCAGCCCGTACATCAAAAGGTGCACGGTCTTCCCCGCCGCCCGACAGCTCAACTCGAGGCCCATCAAGCAGCGGGCCTCGGGGAGCTGGGCACAGGCCCGCTCACAACCGGCCAAGGTGTCGTGGTCGGTGAGACAAAAGAGCTCCACGCCCCGCGCGGCCGCTCGCGCCCCCACCTCTTCGGGGGCGAAGCTCCCGTCCGAGCAGGTGGAGTGGCAGTGCAGTTCGATGCGCATCTCGTGGCCTCAGTCGCCGCGGGGGAGGTAGGCGTAGCGCAGACCACGGTCGCGGACCACCAAGGTCTCGGCGCCGCAGTGCTCGAGCGCGCAGCACAAGATGCTGGCCCCGGCGACGATGACGTCCGCCCGCTTCGGGCTCAAGGTCGGGTGGGCGGCCACGCGTTGGGCGAGGGTCTGGGCCGCGAGCGCGTCCCGCAGGGCACGGACTTCGGCGCGCGCGATCCGGGTGCCGTCGACGCGCTCGCGCGCGTAACTCGAAAGGCCCAAGGCGATGGCCGCGAGGGTGGTGACGGTGCCGGCCAAGCCGTGCAGCTCGGGCGCCGGGGCCATGGTTTGGGCCTCGAAAGCGCGTCGGGCTTCGGCCTCGATCGCCTCGAGTTCCGCCGGCCCTACGGGTCCGCGGGGATCCGCCACCAGCGCCTCCGTCAGGCGCACGGACCCGATCCGGTGACTCACCATCGAGCGAATCGTCTCGCCCTCGCCGACGACCAGCTCGGTGGAGGCCCCGCCGATGTCGATGACCCGCAGCTCGCGCGCGCTCGGCTGCTCGCGCGCGACCGACAGGTAGCTCGCGCGGGCCTCCTCTTCGCCCGCGATGATCTCGACTTCGACCCCCAAGATCTCACGCGCCGGAGCCAAGAAGCGCTCCGGGTCGGCGGCCATGCGCAAGCCCTCGGTGGCCAGGGCGCGGATCGGTGCCTCGGCTGCGCGCGCCAGCTCGGCGTACTCGCGCAGGATCTCGAGCGTCCGCTCGATGGCCGCGTCCGAGAGTCGGCCCGTCTTGGCTACGCCCTCGGACAAACGGGCCACCCGGGCCTCGTCGCGGGCGATGTCCAAGCTGGCGTCGGCGCGACGGCTCGCGATCAGCAGCAAGACGCTGTTGGAGCCGATGTCGATGACGGCGTGCACGCGAGGGTGGGTCCTTGGATGCGAAGAGGACCGGAACGCAGACGCGCGCCGGTCCTCTCGAGTTCATGCCTCGATGCCGAGGCTCAGTAGGCGCGCGGGCCCCAGTCGGGGGTGCTTGCGCCCTTGGCGATCTGGATGTTGTTGAGGCCGTCCTCGGTGGCGACGTAGATGTTGCCGTTGAGGGAGTAGGCGACGAAGCGACCGTCGGGGCTCCAGCTCGGGTCGAGGTTGCGACCGGCTTGCTGGGTGAGGCGCACGGTCTTGCCCGACTTCACGTCGACCTTGAAGATGTCGTAGCGGTTCGAGCTGTCACGTCCCGAGTAGACGATCCACTGACCGCGGCCCTTGCCCTGGTTCCAGTCGGGGCTTTGGTTGTAGCTGCCCTTCTTGGTGACGCGGGTGGCCCCTGCGCCCGAGGCGCTCATGCGGAAGACCTGGGGCCCACCGGCGCGGCTCGAGACGAAGGCGATCTGTCCGGCCGGGCTCCAGCTCGGTGAACCGTCGATGGCCCCGTGCTTGGTCAAGCGTGCCTTGACCGAGCCGTCACGACCGATCTTGTAGATCTCGGAGTTGCCGTCCTTGGACAGGGACAAGGCGATGGAGCTGCCGTCGGGGCTCATCACGCCGCCGAGGTTCAAGCCGGGGTACTTGGAGATGCGCGTGGGCGTACCGCCCGAGCTCATCCACAAGTCCGGGTTGCGCTTGGCGTAGGAGGTGAACAGAACACCGCCGCCCGGGTTGAGCGAGGGCAAGATGTTCAGCGAGCGGTTCGAGGTGATGCCCGAGGGCGCCTCGCCGTTCATCTCGACGGTCTGGATGTTCTTGGAGACCGTCGGGTTGCGACGCGTGCGGACGAAGGCGATCCGCGAGCCGAAGGGCCCGGCCTCTTGCGTGTAGTAGGCCATCACGTCGTTGAGGAACTTGTTGGCCGCGGCGAGCTCGTCGCTGGCCGGGTAGCCCTTCGCCAGCACCGGCTTGTTGCCCTTCGAGATCTCGTAGAGCTTGAGTTTGATCTGCGGTCCGACCTTCGAGGCCATGATCACCGCGTCGGCACCCAGCGAGCTCCACTGCTCGGCGTTGAAGTCGGTGGCGCGCGCGAGTTGGCCCATCGATGCGCGGGGGATGACGTCGAAGCCGGCGGAGATCTTGGCGTTCTTTCGCAGCAGGTCGCCGAGGCGACCGTCTTGCGGCACACCGAGACGAAGCAGGCGGACGGTGCCACCGACGCCGACCTCTTGGGTCACCGCGTTCGCGTTGGCGGTGGCGACGGCGGGGCTGCCGGCCCAGATACCGGCGGCGACCAACAGTCCGGCGAAGGAGGTGGCGAGGAGGGAGGTTCCAAAAAGCTTGCGCTTGCGCGTCATGGGGCTCTCGCTTGGCGCGCAGGATACCCGTGGCCCTTCGAGGACAAAAGGCCGCCTCATGCGGCAAAGGGGCGACTTTTCAGCCGCTTTGCGAAGACGGCAAAAGAATCTCGACTCTTGGGAGATCTCTGCCGCGTGGCGAGCGCGACCTCGAGGTGGACTCGTCGGGAAAGCAACCTTCGGGCCAAGTCGTCCAAAACTACTAATGGAGCCAAACTAACAAAGCTAAAGTGAACGCTTCATTTTTCAGTCTGACTGGAAAAGATCCAGTTCTGTTGAATTCGAAACAATTGGCGCAAATCTCGGATCTACCCCGATCTTCACCCCCGATTTAAGCTGATCTTTGGTGTGAGAGTCCATACCATCTGTAGGGTTCTCGAAAGGAAGTGAAGATGCTGGGTCGCTCAAACAAGTCAGTTTCCGTTGTATGTCTAACCACCGCGTTTGCCGTGATGGGGTGCGATCCCGCGCCTAACGACGATCGCTTCTATGACGAGACAGAAAGCGAGAGTGGCTCCGCCGCCGACCTCGCCTTGGAGCTGGATCTGATCCCGGGCGAGGACCCGATGCCGCGCAGCCACAACAAGTGGCTCTACAAAAAGCTCCTCGCCAAGTTCGTCCGCCTTCGCGCCTACTACAACGGGGTGACCCCCATGCCGGAGGCCCCGGAGATCCGTCCCCAGCTCGTGGACTTGGGTCAGGTGCTCGCCTTCGACAAGGAGCTCAGCGGCAACCGCGACATCTCCTGCATGACCTGTCACCACCCGAGCTTGAGCTCGGACGACGACTTGAACTTGTCGATCGGCGTCGGCGGCATCGGCTTGGGCACCGACCGCGAACACCCGCACGACGTGTTCATCCCTCGCAACGCGCCGCCGCTGTTCAACATGCACAACCTCGACGTCATGTTCTGGGACGGTCGCGTGAACGTGCACGGCCAGAACTTCGACACGCCGGCCGACGAAGAGATCACGCCCGAGATGGAAGCCGTCTTCGAGTTCGGGGCGCTCTCGGCCCAGGCGATGTTCCCGGTCACCTCGCGCGCCGAGATGCGCGGCGCCGTCGGTGAGAACGATCTCGCCATGGTCCGCGACGACGACTTCACCTCGCAGTGGGGTGCGCTCATGGATCGCATCGGTGCGATCCCCGAGTACGTCACCATGTTCGAGGCCGCCTACCCGGGCACCGACTTCGACGACATGACCTTCGCCCACGCCGCCAACGCGATCGCGGCCTTCGAGATCGCCGGCTTCGAGGCGAGCAACACCCCGTGGGACCAGATGCTTCGCGGTGACGACTTCGCCATGGAGATCGACGAGCTGCTCGGCGCCAACCACTTCTTGGGCGACGGCGGCTGCATCAACTGCCACAGCGGCTCGAACCTCTCGGACGAGACCTTCCACAACACGGCGCTGCCGCAGTTCGGTCCGGGCAAGAACGACGGCCCGACCCTCTCGGACGACTGGGGTCGCTACAACGAGAGCTTCGATCCGGCGGACTTCTATCACTTCCGCACGGCGCCACTTCGCAACGTGGAGATCACCGGTCCCTACGGACACGCGGGTCAGTTCGCCGAGCTCGAGGACTTCGTGCGCCACTACCTCGACCCCGAGGGCTCGCTGCTCAACTACGACGTGACGCAGATCCATCCCGCCTTGCAGCCCTCGAAGCTGCCGACCGAGGAGGCCGTCTTGCGTCACATCTCGCCCGAGATGTTCGACAACAACTTCCGCGAGTCTCGCGTCGACGAGGTCGTGGCCTTCATGGGCGCCTTGACCGACCCGGCGAGCCTCGACCTACTCGATCGCGTCCCGGCCACCGTGCCCAGCGGGCTCACCGTCGACGACAACATCCAAGTCGTGCCCGAGAACCGGGCCGGCGTCCTCAACGTCTTCATGGGCCTGCCTGGCTCCGCGTTCCGCGAGTACCAGTTCCAGACCCCGGAGATGTGCGAGGGCGGCGCCTTCGCCACCGTCACCTTCGACAAGAATGCCAACACCTTGGCCGTCGACCTGAGCGTCGACGGTCTGCCCTACCGTCCCTCGGTCTGCTACGAGTACGACCCGAGCACCGCCTACAACGACTACCCGGAGTGCGTGTCCGACGGTAAATGGCAGATGTGGGTCGTCCCGCGGATGTTCAACAAGCAGACGGTCTTTTACTACGACCTCGCCGACGGCACCTTGCTCGGCAGCGAGTACGACGACCTGAGCTTGCCGCCGACGGCGATCGGCATCCCGCTGCCCTCGCTGCAGATGCTGTGCACCGACTTTTTCGAGTCGGATCCGGTCACGCTGCACGCCGAGCATCACGAGGAGTACGACTTCGACAACATGCTCGACATGCGAGGTTCGGCCGGCACGATCTACGGACTGTTGCCCTCGAACCTCTTCGTGCCCGAGCAGCTCGAGGCCTACTACGTCGACGGTGGTCTGCCCGCCTCGGCCGCGGTCAGCTTCGACGAGTTCATCGACCTGAACTCCGAGGGCAAAGGTGGCATCGCGCTCGCCATGAGCTACGAGCCCTTCCCCAAGCCCGAGTACCTCGCCTCGCGCGACAACGTCATGCTCGGTTTCGCCGGCACCTGGCCCATCCCCAACTTCAACGCGGAGAATCCCTTCTACGAGCCTCCCGTGGAGTGTGGCACCAACTACCAGTGGCCCTTCCCGGGCGTCGGCTTCGAGCCCCGTCCGGTGCCCTGAGCCCTCGGGCGATCGGCCCAACGAAAAGAGGGGGAGCTTCGGCTCCCCTTCTTTTTGGGCTCGCGCCGGTGGTGCTCCGGCGGACTCGACTCGAGCGGCCTACTTGACCTTGCCCGCCGACCAGCGAAAGACGTAGGGGATGGTCTTGCAGCTCGCGCCCATCTTGTCGGCGTACTTCTTGGGCGGCGGCGGGATCTTCAGGGCCAAGAGCGCCGCTTTGACCTTCGCTTGATCCGGGGCCGCGGCCGAGCCGCCCTTGGCGAAGACCTTGGTCACGCGGCCGTCTTTGCAGACCTGGATGCGAAAGCGGTAGTCGCCGGGGAAGGCCTGCGCCGCGTAGGTGCCGACCTGCATGTTGTTGAGCGCCTTCATCACCGAGGTCGCCCAGGGGTCACCGTCTTTGGCGATCTCCGACCAGCCCTGCGGGTCGCCGAAGGGGTCGCCGCGCTCGGTGTCCGAGGTCGGAAGATCGTCGTAGGGGGTGTTCTTCTTGGTGTTCTTGTCGGCCTTCTTCGTGTCGTCCGGCTTGTCTTCCGGCTTCTCGGTGGCCTTTTTGGGCGTGATCTTTTTGGGCGTGATCTTGGTCGGCTCTTTTTTCTTTACGGCCGGCTCGGTCTCGGTCTTCGTGACCTCTTCTTGGACCGCTTCCTCTTCTTCGGGCGGCGGCTCCTCTTCGGGCGGCGGCTCTTCTTCGGGCTCGTCGCGGGCGACCGTCTCCTCGGTGATGATCTTCTCGTCCTCGGGGAACTCCTTGCCGATCTTCACCAGCGCGCCCGGGGTGAACTCGATGTCCCAGAGATCCTCTTCGTCCTCGTTGGCGAGGGCCTCTGGGGCAAAGATGAAAAAGGCGACGAGCGCGCCGCACATCACCAGCATCCCCGTCAGCCCGCCAAAGAAGGCCAAAGGCGAGGAGAAGATGCCGCGGATCTCGCGCCAGATCGTCTCGAAAGGGGCGGTGAGGGCGGACAGGATGTTCATTTGGCTCCCAGACCCACCCGGGGATCGGTGATGAAGCCGACCTGGGTGACGCCAGCTTCCTTCAACGCAACGAGCACATCTACGACCTTTTCCATCTGGACGTTCGCGTCTCCTTGGATGAAGGCTTTTTTGTCCTCTTGCAACTTCGGGTTGGCTGCGAGCTCCTCCGTCCACTTCTCCTTGTCGGCCGCCAGGGGCAAAACGCCGAGGTAGACGTTGCCCTTGGCGTCGATGGAGATGACGGACTGGAGGAATTGCTCCTCGGTCAGCTCGTTGCCCTTGGCCTTGGGGATCTCGATGGGGAGCTTCTCTTTGCTCATCAGCGGCGTGGCCACCATGAACATGATCAGCAAGCAGAACATCACGTCGACCAAGCTGGTCACGTTGATCGCGGCCATCGGCTTGTCACCGTCTTCTTGCAGTCCGTCGGCGATCAGAGACATGAGGGCGAAAGCGGGGCGAGGGGCTCGGCGGGCCAGCCCCCGAAGGAGGGCCCGGCCCAGGTCGTCCTGGGGGGTCGGCCTAGAAGAAGTGGCGGCGAACGATGTTGAGGTAGTCGTTGCCGAAGGTGCTCATCTCGGCCGCGAGGACCTTGAGACGGCGGTTGAAGTAGTTGTAGGCGACGACGGCCGGGACCGCGGAGGCCAGGGCCAAAGCCGTGGTGACGAGGGCCTCGGCGATGGGCTGGCTGACCTCGGCCAGCTCGGCCGTGCCCTTCTCGGCGATGCTCAAAAAGGCGTCCATGATGCCCCAGACCGTGCCGAACAGGCCGATGAAGGGGGCCGCGGAGCCGGTCGTGGCCAAGAAGGGGAGGAGGTTCTCGAGCTTGGTCGACTCGGACACGCGGGCGCGGGCCAAGGCGCGCTCGATGTTCTCCATCTCGTCCATCTTGGCAGCCATCTTGTCGCCGCTGTTGCCCTTTTTGAGCTTGGAAAGCTCGACGTAGCCGGCGCGGAACATGGCCGCGAGCGGGCTGGCCTTCATCGATTTGTCCTCGGACACCCGGTAGATGTCGTCGAGGCGCTTGGACTCCCAGAACTTGTCGAGGAACTTGATCGACTGCGACTCCGCTTGGGAGATGTGGATCATCTTGTAGGCGATCACGAAAAAGCAGATCGCCACCAAGGTCAGCAGGGCGATGACGACGCCGAGCACGATGCCTTTACTGGCACCGAGCAGCTTGACCATGTCGACATCGGCGAGCAGGGACATGCCGTCGTGGAGGACCCAGGGTGCCGAGGGCAGAAATTCGGGCGAAATCACGGCCTGCGCAGGCTACACGTGGCCTGCGCCGATGGTCAATCGAGGCGCTGGCCGCCCTGGCCACCCCAAGACACGCCCGTGGGCGCACCACAAAGCGCTGGCATCGAGGGCCTGCCTGCTAGACTGCGACGATGCCGCGCGCTCGCGAGGCCGACCCCCGTCGGGGCCTAGCCCTTGGGGCTGGACTGGGATTTACATTCCTCGCCCTCGCCGCCTGCGCCGAGCCGGCCGGCATCGTCGAGATCGACTGGGCCTTCGTCGACCGCAACGCCGCGGCGATCTTCCCCGGCGGTCCGATCTTGGAGACCCCGGACACCTGCGCCTTGTCGGGACGCGACAGCCAAGGCACCCGCGACTACGCCTTGCAGGTGCGCCTGATCGCCCGCGAAGAGATCTGCGGCGGTGAGAGCGAGACCGGCGAGACCGGCGAGACCAGCGACGAGAGCTGCATCGTGCGCGAGGCCTACTTCGGCTGTGACCGCGCGCGCGGTGCTCTGACCGACGTGCCCCCCTCGGACGCCCCCTACATCTTCGAGCTCGAGGTCTGGGCGACTCCGGCGGGTGAAAGCGCGCCGGGCTTCGCCATCGACCCCGCCTGCATCGCCGTCCCCGGGCCGCGCACCCGCCGGGTGGAAGCCGGCCGCATCACGGACCTGGCGGTCTACCAATTGGTCGCCAACGCCATCGATCTGGACGATCCGGTCTCCGGCGGCCTCGATCTCGTCGGCTGCCGACTCGGCGGCGGGTGACCCTAGAGCCCTGGATTTGTCCGCACGGGGCTGCTAGACCCCGCGTGATGCGGCGCCGCCCTCATCTCGCCGGGGCTCGGGCCCGCGGCGCCACGGCCTGGCTGGCGAGTTTGGTCGCCATGGCCGCCGGCTGCAGCGAGCCGCCCAGCTTCGAGCTGCGCTGGTCGATCGCCGAGAGCTTCGAGCTGCTCGGTGACGCCCGCACTCCCGAGTCGCAAGCCGAGTGCACCGCACGTGGCATCGACGGCGTCCGGGTCGTGACCACCCAAGGCGGGCTGACGATCGACAGCCGTGAGTTCGACTGTTTCGTCGACGGGCTCGCCCCCGGCCCCACGCTCGAAGCCGGCCGCTACCTCGTCGAAGTCATGGGGCTGCGCCGCACGCAAACGCCGTGGAGCTGCCAACTGGATTCCACCTACATCGGTGATCCGAACTGCACGGGTGGCCTCGGCTGCGCCTGCGACGAAGAGGGTCTGTGCGACGAGGGCCTCAGCTGCGCCAGTCAGCTCCAGTCGACGGCCGATGGCGTCGAGATTCTCGGCCGCTTTTGCGAGGCCTGCACCGCGCGCAGCAGCTTCGTGATCGAGATCGGCGGCGAGCGCCCCGAGCTCGACGCCCCTTTGATCTCCCCCCTCGAGTGCGACGACGGCATCGACAACGATGGCGACGGGCTGACCGACAGCCTCGACCCCGCCTGCGCCCGCGATCCCTCGCGCGGCGAGAGCTCCGATCTCGACGACACGACGATCGCCCTTCAGGTCTCCTTTTTGGGGGGCAACAACGCCGCCGACTGCATCCCGGGCACCAACCAAGCCGCGCCATTGGGGGTCAGTACGATCCGCACGCGCTTGACGGGGAACGGGGTCGACGAGGTCCGCGACGACATCTGCCAGCGCGCCTTGCCCCTGCAGTTGTTCGAGTTGGCCCCCGGCGACTACCAAGTCGAGGTGACCGGCATGGGCAACGACGGCGCCGGTGGCCTCGAGGCCCGGACCCTCAGCGAGACCCTCGATCTCTCGGTCGGCGAGCTGGGCGGCTTTTTGGCCGCGACGGTGGACTTCGCCGGCGAAGAATTTCTCGAGCCGGTCACCGGGACCGTCGGTGGACTTCCCCGCTTCGTCTTCGAGGTCCCGGGCGCGTCCACCATGGCCCGCGGCTGCAGTCCTTCGAACAACTCGAGCAGCCCCCTGGAGATCGACGAGGTCGACCTCACCGTCCTCGACATCGACGGACAGGCGGTGGACCCAGCCACCCTCGCTTTCCCGGGCGCGAGCGCGGTCGGCGATGTCTCGCGCCTGGCCTGCCCGAACACGGGCCTCGAAAGCAGCGTGCTGAACTGGGGCAGCTACGCGCTGTCGATCGAAGGGCGCGTGGGGACCGAGGTCTGTTTTCGCACCGCCGACCCCGTCGACGTCCTGCCGAGCTTTCCCGACGCCATCCAACTCCAGCGCGTCCTCGTCGACGGCCAGCCCCCCGCCGGATGTGAGGACTGCAGCGTCGACGCCGACTGCACCAACCCCGAGTTCCCTCGCTGCAGCGCCGGTCTGTGCCTCCTCCCCTGAGCGGGGGAGGCACCCCCGCACGGTCTGCTAGCATCCGCCGGTGAGCAAGGATCCCGGGCCAGGCGACGAGGCGAAGCCGGCACAAGGCGCCGGATCATCGCGACGCGTGCGGCGTGGCCAGACCCCGGCGAGCTCGCCGATCCCCGAGGTCTACGAAGACCCGATCGCGCGCCAGATCGATCCGGAGGCCTTCTCGGCTTTCGAGCAGCGCCTCGATGCCTTTGCCCACCGCCGCTTTGGCCCGCTGCTGCCCGGCCTCGGGAAGGCATTTTTCAAGGGGGCGAGCCGCGACGAGGTCCGCGAGCCCGGCTTGCAGACGGCCTTTCGAAACTGGGTGATGTACGGCTTTCGCGACGAAGCAGGCCTGCGCATCGTGGACATGTTCGCGGCGGCCGGCCTGCACGGCGAGCCGGAGATCGGCCGAGCGGTCAACGCCGCGCGTCAAAGTCGCTTCGCCGTCGCCGCCGTCGAGACGCGCGACGAAGCGACGCAGCAGATGCGCGTCGGTGATCTGCTGCGCGAAGAGAGCTTCACCTACCTCGACAAGAACACCTTCGTGCACGCCCAAGCCGAAGACCTCTTGTGCGGCTGGGTCTTCCCCTCGGGGGTCTTGTGGCGCCCGATCGGCCTTTGCACCCGCGTGCCCAAAGTCGCGGCCACGGCCGTGCGCCAGGCGATGGGCGAGCTGGCCGCAGCCGAGGCCATGGCCTTCCCCGAGCTGGCCGAGCGCCGCTCGATGAAGCTCTTTTGGCTGGTCTACCGCGCCGCCTTGCTGGCCCCGACGCGAAGCTGAACTCGGCTGGCCGGTCGCCCTCAAAGGGCCGCGGCCAGGCGATGAAAGTCGCGGCGCAGCGCCTTGATCGCGTCGCCCTCGCGTGTCGGGTGCACGCGATTGCTCAGCAGGACGTAGATCGCCTCGGCGTCGGGATCGATCCACAAGCTCGTGCCCGTAAAACCCAGGTGGCCGACGGCACGGGGGCCGAGCGCACCGCCGGTACTTCCGCTGCCATCGGGGCATTGGCCGTCCCAGCCGACGCGGCGCACCCTCGACTCGCGCGGGCGCCAAAACAGATCTCGAGTCGCGGCGTCGATGCCCAGCCCCTCGCCCGCCAACCACGCCCGCGCGATCGTACCGACCGCCTCGGCGTGCCCGAACAGTCCGGCGTGCCCGGCCACCCCGTCGAGGACCACGCAGTTGTCGTCGTGGACCCGACCGTGGGCGAGCTTTTCTTCGGCGCGAATCTCGAAGTGCGAGGGCACTGCTTCGGCGTGCAAGCCGGCGTCGTAGACCTCGGTGGGCGCGAGCTGGGTCTCGAACTCGGCCGCGAGCCACGCCTCGCGCGAGATCCTTCGGTAGGCGAGCTGCGAGAAGCGTCCGCCCTGTCGCCGATCGTGCGAGAGATCCAGGTACTGCGGACGCGCGACGCGTTGCTCGAAGAGGGTGTCGAGCGGCGCCCCGAGCTCTCGCTCGAGCCAGGCCCCGAGCAAGATGAAGCCGAGGTCGCTGTAGAGAGTCTCGTCGCGCGGCGACCCACGCCGCGGGGTCCCCAGCAGGTCCGCCATCAAGGCCTCGACCTCGCCGGGCGCCCGCCCGCGAAAGAACTCGCGATGCGCCTCGAGGCCCGCGCGATGCTCGAGCAGGTCGATGATCCGCGCATCCGGACAGGCGCGATCGAAGGGCGCGGGCAAGGGCGCTTCGAGGTCCACGCGCCCAGCCGCGACCTCCTGCGCGATCAAGGTCGTCGTGCTCAGCACCTTGGTCAGCGAGGCGAGGTCGTAGATCGTCTCGCGCATGACCGGCGCGCGCAGGGCCCGTCCACTGTCGGGATGCGTGGCCAAGACGCCGTGCGCTTCGTGGTAGGGCGTCGAGCCCGCCTTGTGCACCCAGGCGACGCAGCCGGGAAACACGCCGTCGCGCGCGGCGCATTCGAGTGCATCGAAGAGCGCTTGTCGGGCATCGCTCGCGGCCATGGACCCCAGCTTGCCTTTTCGCGGAGCCCTGCGCTACGAAGCGCCATGTCTTCGGATCGCGCCCGCAGCTCCCTGATCGTCGCCTTGGATGTACCGGATGCGGACGCAGCGCTGGCTTTGGCGGGGACCTTGGCCGGACACGTCGGGATGCTCAAGATCGGCCTCGAGCTCTTCGTGGCCGAGGGCCCCTCGATCGTGCAGCGGGTCAAAGCGGCCCACCCCGAACTGGGGATCTTCTTGGACCTCAAGCTCCACGACATCCCCAACACCATGGCCGGCGCGATCACGAGCGCGCGCAAGCTGGGCGCCGACCTGATCACCGTTCACGCGGGCTCGGGCGTCGAGCACCTCCGCGCCTGCGTCGAGGCGGCGGGTGACGAGCTGGGCGTGCTCGCGGTGACCGTGCTGACCAGCCAAGACGCCGCGGCCTGCCAACAAGCCGGCCACACCCGCCCGGTCTCCGAGATCGTCGGCATGCGCGTCGACGCGGCCCGCGAGGCGGGATGCGCCGGCATCGTGTGCAGCGGCCAAGAGCTCCTGAGCCTGCGCGAACGCGCGGGCAGCCTCTACAAAGTCGTGCCCGGGATCCGCCCCGCCGGCGCCGCCGTCGGCGATCAAAAACGCGTGATGACGCCCGCCCGAGCGATCGGCGACGGCGCGACCCACCTCGTCGTCGGCCGACCGATCCGCAACGCGGAGGATCCCGCCGCCGCCGCCGATGCGATCGTGGCCGAGATCGACGGCGCGCTGTAGACGAGCCCCCGTCGAAGACTTGTATGCTCGCGGGGATGCATTCTCCGCGAATCGCCGCCGCCTGTCTTGCCCTCGTCTTGCTCCCCGCGTGCGCCGACGACGGCAACAACGCGGAGGACGCCGGCACCGAGACCGAATCGACGACGACGAGCAGCGAGAGCGCGACCAGCGAAACCGAGAGTTCCACCAGCGAAACCGAAAGCTCGACCACCGGTGACGGTGATGGCGACGGCGACGGCGACGGCGATGGTGACGGTGATGGCGATGGTGATGGCGACGGTGATGGTGATGGCGACGGTGATGGTGATGGCGACGGTGATGGTGATGGTGATGGTGATGGTGACGGCGACGGCGATGGTGATGGTGACGGCGATGGTGATGGTGACGGCGACGGCGACGGTGATGGTGATGGTGACGGCGACGGCGACGGTGATGGTGATGGTGACGGTGACGGCGACGGTGATGGTGATGGTGACGGCGATGGCGACGGCGACGGTGATGGCGATGGCGCGGCCAACTGCACGGCCACCCATGTCCTGGAGATCGACGCCAACGCGGCAACGCCCTCAGACCAGTGGGGGTGCTTCAACCCGGCCATCCCGGGCGAGACCCTGGTGTGCGGCGCGACCTCCGACTCGGGCTTCGGCACGGCGAGCTTCCCCGTGCAGATCCCTTGCGACGACGATTGGCACGTGTGGGCCCGCGCGCGAGACGATGGTCCTGGCGACGCCATGACGGTCTCGATCGATGGCGGCGCCAACGAGCTGTGGGACTTCGACTGCTCGAACGCCGCCGGCCTCAGCTGGCACTGGACCCACCTGAACTTCGGCGATCTCGGCGTGCTGTGCGAGACCGGCATGAGCAACTGGGAGGTCCTCAGCTGGTCCGCCGGTCCCCACACCGTGCTCTTGCGTGGCGCCAACACGAGCAACACCGTCTCGCCCTACGTCTCGGGGCTCGTCGTCACCAACGACGCCAGCTACGTCCCGACGGGCCCCGCCTTCGACTGAGGCTTCGGCCCACTCAGTCGGCCAAGGCCAACCATCCACACAGGCCGCTCGCAGCCACGAGCACGAGCCAAGTGCTCATCGCCGAGACGGCGCGTCCGATCTTCTCGCCGGTGTCGAGTTCACACTTGCCGCGATAGGTCAGGGCGTGCAGCAAACGCGCCGCGAGTAGGGTCGAGGCCAAGGCGTGCAGCCATGCGGCACTCAGCCCTTGCAACTCGAGCAAAGCGAAACAGACCAGGAGCATCGGGACGTACTCGGTGAAGTTGCCGAAGGCCCGAATCCGCGTGGCCAAGGCAAGGTCGTCTCCGTCGCCGTAGGGGACGTCGATCGCCCCCCGCCGCATGGGCACGCGTATGGACAAGACGGCCATCAAAAGGCCGAAAAGGGCCGCGTAGGTGAGCGTAGTGGGGACCATCGGGGATGCCTGGGCGAAGCGCCTCCTCGGTTTTGCCCATTTCTGATGCGCATGCAAATCATAGATGACATGCTTCTGGCGCATGGCCGAACGAGGCCCTTTCGCCGACGTCGACCTCAACTTGTTGGTCGTCCTCGACACCCTTCGCCGGACGCGGAGCGTGAGTCGAGCCGCGCGTGAGCTGGGGCTGACCCAGAGCGGGGCGAGCCGCGCGCTCGCCCGCTTGCGCGCACAGATCGGGGATCCGCTCTTCGTCGTGACCCAAGGCGGCTTGGTTCCCACACCGGCGTGCGAGGCCCTCGCGGACGACCTCGCCCGGCTCCTCGAGGCGGCCAACCGGGTCTATGCCCGCGAGGCATTCGTTCCGGCCGAAGCGCGTGGCCAGCTTCGCCTGGGCCTGCCCGACCACATGGCCTACCTCTACGGCGCTGCGATCTTGGCGGCCTTGCACGCCGAAGCTCCGGGCGTCGACTTGGAGCTTCGGTCCTTCTCGCCGGACTGGCGCGCAGACCTCGAGCAAGGGCGCTCAGACCTCGCCTTCACGGTGCTACGGGGGGCCCGCGGCGCCCTACGCCAACGCAAGGTCGTCGAAGATCCCTGGGTCGTCCTGCTGCGACGTGGGCACCCGGCGCTCGACGCTCCTTGGTCCACGAAGCGCTACGCCGAGGGCGAGCACGCGATCATGGGCGTCCCCGGATCTGGCCCCTCGGCGATCGACCGCGCGCTCCGCCAACGCGGCCTCTCTCGGCGTGTGGTCTTTCGGGCCAGCTCGCCTTTGGTCGTCGCCTTGTCGGCCGCCCAAAGTGATCTCCGCGTCACCACCACCCGCGCGCTCGCCCACACCCTCGCGCGTTCGCTCCCCCTCGAGCTTCGGCGGCTCCCCCTCGAAGTCGCCCCCCTGTCCCTGCCCTTGGTTTGGCACGAGCGCCAACACGCCGTCGCCCGACAGCGCTTTTTTCGCGAGCTCGTGGCCAAGACGGTTGCCCGCGTCGAGGCCGAAAGCCGCGCGCCGAGCTGAGGCGTCGGGCCTCGGCCCTACAGCATCTCGCTGAAGCCTTCGCCGCCGACCATCTCCATGGGGCGGCCGCTGCGGCGCGCCTCTTGGACGGCGTCGCGCACTTGCTCGAACAAGGCGCGGGGCTCGGGCAGGCCGTGCAAGATGAGCTCGGGATCGCTTTGGTCGGTGCCGCGCAATGAGATGCGGCCGTTGCCCAGCATGCGGTCGACGACGCTTTGCTTGTAGCCGACGTCCAGCACGCGCCACAGCTCGAGGGTGCTGAGGTCTTTGGACAAGACGCCGCGCTCGATCTCCACGCGGCGGGTCGTCACCTTGAACTTGGTGGTGACGTGCACGAGGTACACGCCGATGATCCCCGGCAGTCCGAGAAAGATCAGCACCCAGCGCGGGTACTCGGCCAGGCCCTCGATCTTGCCGAGGGCCCACGCGAGCACGCCGCCCGCCACGCACACCAAGATCCACTTGAAATAGGATCCGATCCGAACGCTGTGCTTGGCCGTGCCGACGTAGAGCACGCGATCGGGGGTGGACGGGGCCGGCTGGCCTTGTCCGGGGTTGGGGCTCGGGGCCGCTTGCATGACCGGCCGAGCGTAGCAGGCTCGGCCGGTCGGCCCCAGTCATCGCGCCCCTGGGTGGGCGCTACTGCGACTGCTTGAGCTCTCGGCGCAAGCGCAGGTAGGGGGCGCTGACCGAGTAGGCGACCAGGTCCTTGATGAGGTCCTTGGGGGGGACGCTGCCCAGATCTCCCGTGCCCAAGCTCAGGACGCGGGCCGACATCTCGAGGCTGTCGCACATGATGAAGCCCGCTCGGGTGGTCGTGTACTCGACCCCGCGCAGCCAGGCGTGCGGGTCGACGCGGCGGCTCAAGACCCGCTCGATCACCTTGACGAGGTGGTCGCGGTGGGCGGCCGGCAGCAGCTTTTCGATCGCTTGGGCCGTGTCCATGGCCGCGTTGCGACTGTCGGCCGGGACCTCGGCGCCGGGGGAGACGGCCAGCACCGCGCCGTAGATCGCGTCGCGCAGGCTCATCGAGCTCGGCAAGACCGCGGCCAGGACGTTGGTCGGGGCCACGCGAGCGGCCGCGCGCCCGGCACGGAAGGCCGTGATGCGATCGTCTTGCTTGCCCGTGAGATCCGAGCCGGCGATCACCGTCGGGTAGACGCCTTGTCCATCACCGAGCGCGCCGACCTTGGCTCCGCCCGGTTGCTCGGGCCGGAAGAAGAGGTCCGGCAAGGGCAGGTCGAAGGTCTGGCAGGCGTGGGCCAACATGCGCGGGAAGCCGACGCTTTGGGCCGTGATCGTCTCGCGCTTTTGTCGGTCCAATCCGAGGTGCGCGTGGGTCTGCCCGGTGCGGGCGCAGACCACGGCCCAGATGATGGCGAAGAGTTCGCTGAGCCAAGGGTCGTGATCGGCGTGCAGCAAGCACGAGGTCCAAAGCTCGCCGCGCATCACCCCGCGCGGCGCGTTGAGCCCGCGGTCGGCGGCGTTGGCCAGCTCCATCTCTTGGGCGTTGGCCTGCTTCAAGAAGCGAAGGGCCCGGGCCACGCAGACGGCCGAGTCGCGCTTTTTTTGGGTCACGAACATGCGCAACAAGGCGTGGTAGGCGTCGAAGTCCATCGGCCGCCGCGCGATGACCAGCTGGGCCATCTCGATCGCCTTGTCGGTCTCGTCGTCGCCCATCTCCAACGCGAGCTCGTAGGCCCGCCGCACGCGGTTTTGGCGTTCTTCGTCCTCGCCGGCGCCGGCCAGGGTGATCGCCTGCTCGTAGGCGGCCAAGGCGGTCTTCGGGTCGTCGAGGTCGACCTCGTACAAAGCGCCCAGCATGTCGAAGAGCGCGACGCGGGCCTCGACCTCGCTGTCGGGCAGGGCCTTGAGGCGCGTCCGAAGTACGCGAGAGATCTCCTTGGCGTCGCCCTCGTTCTCGAGCGCTTCGAGGGTGTAGCGAAAGGCCTTCTCGTGCAGGGGGTCGGCTTCGAGCACCTTGCGCATGCGAGCGAGCGCTTCGTCCGGAGCTTGCACGTTGTCGCGGATCAGCACCGCCCCCGCGTAGAGGTACTTGGCCGCGGCCGGGCCTTCGTCTTGGAGCTCGGCGATGCGCTCGAGGACTTCGGTCGCGTCGTACCAGCGCTCGTGCGAGGTCATCAGATCGAGCTGTGCGTGCAGCAAGCTGAGATCTGCGGGGGTCAGGGCCAAGGCGCGGTCGAGCTGGCGCAGGCCGTCGTCGACCCGCTCGAGGGCACCGCCGGCGAGCTCGGCCGCCTCGCGCAACAAGGAGACGCGCTCGTCGACGAACTCGCTCGCCTCGGGCTTGCGCGCCAAGAGGGCGTCGAGCCGCAAGAGCGCCTCGTAGCGCGCCGAGGGATCCTCGCTCGCCGCCACCAAGCCCCGGGTCGCCGCTTCGTGGCTGGGCACGAGCTCGAGCGCGCGCTGGTACATGACCAGCTCTTTCGCGCGCTGGCCGAGACCGGCTTGGCACGCGGCCATCTGCATGTACAAGTCGGCTTGGACCCCCGGCTCGAGCTCGCCGGATCCGAGGGAGACGGCCTGGTAGCCGTTGAGCGCGGCCGAGAACTCCCCGGCTTGCAACTGAAGGTCTGCGAGCAAGCGCGCGACCTGGAGATCCGTGGCGTCGAGCTTGCGGGCCTTGGCCAGCAGCTCCTTGGCACGGTCGCGATCTTCGGCCGCGAGCGCACAGCGACCGGCGATGGTGAGGGTCTCGACCAAGGCCGCCTGGGCGTCGGGTCGTTGACGCTCGAGCTGAGAGATCCGGGCTTCGGCCAAGGGGCGGGCGGCCGCGAGATCCTCGACGGCCAGATGGGCGCGCATCAGCCCTTCGGTCGCCTCGAGGTTGTCGGGGTCGAGCTGGATGGCGCGGCCGAGCAAGAACTGCGCGCGCTCCGGATCCGAGAGCACGGTCAGCGCCTCTTGGGCCGCGCGCACGACCAAGGCCACGTCGTCGCCGTGGACGGCCGCACGCACGCGAGCTTGGGCCGCCTCTTCGCCCTGCCCCGGTTTTTGGTCGAGCAACTCGGCCAAGCGCGCCCAGCTGCGGCTGCGGTTGGGGTCGAGCTCGAGGGCCTCGCGCAGCTTGGCCTCGGCCTCGTCGAGCTTGCCGTCCGCGATCCGCAAGTTCGCCAGATCCACCAGGGCCTGGGCGCGGCCTTGGACGTCGCCCGCCGCCTGAGCGCGCTGGGCCACGAGCTCGGCCGCCTTGTCGGACTCGCCGTCCGCGACGTAGCGCTCGAGCAGCTGCTCGCGCCATTGCTCGCGCTCGGGCTCGAGCTCGCACAGGGCCTCGAGGGCCTGGCGCGCCCCCGCGGGATCGGGCGCGACCTCGGTGCTGAGCTTGAGCAGGCCCTGCCACGCGTGGATGCGCGCGGCCGCGGGCAGCTCCCCGGCGGCCGAGCGGCGCATGTACAAGCTGCGCAGGGCCTCGGCGTCGCGCGCCTCGATGTAGGCGCCCTCCAAGGCGACGACCGCCGCCTCGACACGGGGATCGTTGCCGGGCAGCTCGTCCAAGAGCCGCTCGCGGCACTCGCGTCCGCGCGCGAGATCTTTGGCGTCGTCGCACAGCTGCGCCATCTCGACCAGCGCGTCTGCCCGCGCACCCGGCGTGTCGCCACGTTCGGCCAGCTCGGCCAGTACGTCGATCAGCGCGCCCGCCTCGGTCTCGCCGGTGCCGACCTGCGCACGCACGAGGCGAAGACGGTCGGCGTGGGCCTCGGCGTCGTCGGGGGCCACGGCCAAGAGCGCCTCGATGCTCCCGAGGGCGGCCGCAGCTTCGCCGAGCTCGCGCTCTTGCAAGCCGGCCGCCTCGCGCAGGGCCGCGATCTTCACCTCGTCGTCGGCCTCGCCCTCGGCCCGCGCGACGAGCAGTCGCACCAGCGCATCCCAGCGCTCGAGTCGGCGCGCCAGGTCTTCGGCCATCTCGCGGCCGCGGCGGTGCTCGGGCTCCTCGCCCAAGAGGGTCTCGACCGTGTCGAGGGCCGCGTCGGCTTCTTCGAGCTCCTCGTCGAGCAGCGCGGCCGACTCCAACAAGAGCTCGAAGCGACGCTCCCCACTCTCGAGTTCGGCCAGGCCCAAGAGCACGGGCGCAAGCTCGATGGGCATGCGGCTGCGGCGGTAAAAGGCGGCCGCCTCTTCGTGCAGGCCGATGTCCTCGGGCGCGGCTTCGAGGGCGCGCACATAAAAGGCGTGGGCGCGCTCGGCCGCACCGAGCTCTTCGCCGTAGATCCGGGCCAGCTCGCGAAACAGGCGGGCCCGATCGTCGGGCTGGGGCGCTTTGTCGGCGACGGGCGCCAAGGCGGCGGCGACCTCGGCCCACTTGCCGGTGACCCCGGCCAAGCGCAGCAAGTCGTCGGAGAGCTCGACCTTGGCCGTCAAGGAGACCTCGGCCAGCACCGACAAGAGGGTCTCGAGGGCAAAGGCGGGGGCACCGAGCTTGCCTTCGAGAATGTCGGCGAGCTCGCGCAGCATCGCCACGCGCTCGTCTTGGACCTGACTGAGTTCGGCCCGCACGCGCAGGACGTCCGCGACCCGATCCCAGCGCCCGGCCTCGCGCGACTCGGCCTCGATGCGGGCGACCTGCTCACGCGCTTGCATGTGCTGTGGCTTTTGCTCGAGCACCCAAGTCCAGCCCTCGAGGTCGTCGGGGTCTTCGGGGAGCTCGACGCGCACCAAAGAGGAGTCGTCGCGAATGACGGCCTGCGGCGCCGCGTCCTCGTCCTCGTCGCCCGCGTCCGCATCCGCGGCGACGCCGTTCGGGGGCGTGGGTGCGTCCTCGCGCTGCTCGGGCATGGCCGCCGTGCGCAGGGTGTCCGGCGTGGGCTCCTCGCTGTCGAAGTTGGGCATCGGCGGGGCCGGGAGACCTCCGCCCATGGCCAGCTCCTCGGACTGGGTCGGACCGACGTGGGCCGGCGCGCCGATGTTCTCGTTGTCGCGCGGCGGCGCGGGGGTCGTGCGCATCGTGGCGAAGTCGTCGCGCAGCTGGGCCGGCGTCGGGCGCTGCGCCGGATCCGGGTGCAAGCAGGCCATGACCACCGTGTCGAGGCGCGGATCCAGATCGGGAAAAAAGTGCCCGGGCGGCGGGATGGCGCCGACGACCTCACGCCCGGTCAAGGCCCGGTAGAGCACCGCGCCGAGGGCGTAGAGATCCGCAGCCGGGCTGGGGGCCGCGCCCGAGAACAGCTCGGGCGCCGTGTAGCCGCGCTGGGCCCGCAAGACGGAGGGACGTCGGTAGTGCACGGCCGGCGCGAGGGCCCAGCCGCGCAAGCGCGGGCCGTCGGCGGTGATCCACAGATCCGCGGGATGAAAGTTGCCGTGCACCAGGCCCTTGGCGTGGGCCCGCCCGAGCAGATCCATGATCGGACCGAGCACGCGAAAGACGTTCTCCATGCTCACGCGACCGCGCGAGGCGATGAGGTCGGCGAAGCTGCGCCCGTCGACGGGCTCGCAGATCAGGCCGAAGACCTGGCCGTCGGCGAAGCCACCGTAGACGCGACGCATGTGGGCGTGGTCGAAGCCGGTGAGGCCCTTGAGGCCCCGCATGAAGCGCTCTTTGGCCGCGGGACCGACGGGACGGTCGACCACCGAGAGCTCGAGGTGCACGCGCTGGCGCGAGGAACGGTCCACGCACACGAGGTCCCAGCGGCTCCCGCGACGGCCGAGCACCCGCTCGAGCGAGAAGCGCGGCGGCACCAAGGCCAAGGCCCGGTGCTGCTCGGCCGCGGTGTTCAAGCTGGTGACGGCCATCTCCTCGTCGCCTTCGGCCGCGGCCAGCAAGGCGAGATCGAAGCGGGCCAGTGCGCTGACCTCGGGGCCCGGATCGCGGGCGATGACGCGGTTGATGACGCGGCGCGCCGGCTCGTAGTCGCCGTGCGCGATGAGGGCCGAGCCCAAGGCGAGCGCGACGCGGGGGTGCAAGGCGTCGCCGGCCGCTTTGGCCTGGTCGACGAGCTCGCGCAGCTCCAGCGGGTCGAGGTTCAAGGCCGCGTCCAAGGCGAAGTCGGCGCGCGCCGGGATCCCCCGCAAGGTCCGCGCGAGGTCCAAGGCGGCGCCGTCCCGATCCAAAGTCGGGCTCGAAGCTTTGGCCTCGCCGCGTTCGGCCACCGCGGCCGCGAGCGCCTCGAAGGCCTCCGACAGCTCGAGCTCCGAGCTCGCGCCGATGACCTCGAGGTTGTGCGTGGCCTCGAGTTCGCGCGCCTCCGGCAGGGAGACGAAGGGCATCCATACGTAGTGACGGCGGCCGCGGCCGACCCGCTCGAGCAAGTCGAGGACCTGCCGAAAATCCGGGTCGTCGACGTCGAAGGCGACCAACAACAAGGTGCGGGTGTGGACGACCTCTTCGACCAGGTCGAAAAAGCTCTGGTCCGCGCGCATGCCCTGCGAGGTCAAGGGGCTCGACAAGACGAAGGGTTCGCGATCTTCGCGCAAGCTCAGCTCGTGCACCTCGAGGTGACGCAAAAGCTCGATCGACTTGCCCCCCCGCGCGAAGGCGGCGACGAGCAAGCGCGCGTAGTTGGTGGCCAAGCTCGCACGCCAAGGCAGCTTGGCCACGGCGCCGATCCGCTCGGGCAGCTCGCGCTCCAAGGCCGCGCCCGCGCTGGCCTCGAGCAGCTCGGCCATGCGCTGGTCGCCGTCGCGACGGGCGAAGAAGTTGAAGACCGGCCGCAAGCGCCCCTGCTCGAGCAGGTCCTCGAGCGAGCTGCGCAGCTCGCCTTCGCAGTCGTCGACCAGGGCCCCCAAGAGATCCGGCCAACCGGGCGCGTCGACCAAAGCGCCGAGGCCCGAGCCAGTCCACAGCACCGCGTCGCCGGCGGCGATCGCGTCGAGAAGTCCGACGGGAAAAGAAGTCATGTCAGCGTTCCGAGGGCGGGCGTCGATTCAAAGATCGCCCGCGATGCACACACGAGGTGGCGAGGTCGCGGGAGGCAGACTCGCCGAGCCGCCGGGATTGTGGCACGTGCGCTTCGCAGGCCACAAATGCACGCGTGAGCGCACGTCGGACCGCGCGGCCTCGCGCCACCACCGGCGCGCGGTCCTGCTAGCGTCGCCGCATGCACGCCGATCTGCTCGATCGCGACATCCGAGCCTTGCTCCCCCAACTTTGCGAGATCCGTCACGACATTCATCGGCACCCGGAGCTGGGATTCGCTGAACATCGGACTCAGGGTCTGGTGCGCCGCTGGCTCGAGGGATTGGGCTACCAGCCCCGAGACTGCGCCAAGACGGGCTTGGTGGCCGATATCGAGGGCTCCGAGCCCGGGCGCTGCGTGGCCTTGCGCGCCGACCTCGACGCGTTGCCGATGCAAGAGCACACCCCCTTGGACTGGAGATCCGTACACGAGGGGGTCGCCCACAAGTGCGGCCACGACGGTCACACCACGATCTTGTTGGGGGTCGCGGCCCTGCTCGCCCGTCATCGCGCGGAGCTGCGCGGGCGGGTGCGCCTGATTTTTCAACCGGCCGAGGAGGGGGTCGACGGCGGGGGGGCCAAGGTCATGGTCGACGAGGGCGCGCTCGAAGGGGTCGACGAGGTCTACGGCCTGCACAACTGGCCCGGCTTTTCGCGCGGGCGTCTGCACGTGTGTGCGGGTCCGGTGATGGCCCAAGTCTTCGAGTTCGAGACCGAGATCCGCGGGCGGGGAGGACACGCCAGCCAACCCCAAGTGTGTCGCGATCCCATCGTCGCCGGCGCCGCTTTGGTGATGGCCCTGCAGACCCTGGTCTCGCGCACCCTCGGCTCCCACGAAGCTGCCATCTTGAGCGTCGGTACCTTCCACGCCGGCGAGGCCAACAACGTGATCCCGGGGGCCGCGCGACTCAGCGGGACCATCCGCTGCTTCGACGCCGAGGTCGCCGCCCGACTCGAGCGCCGCTTCGTCGAGGTGTGCGAGGGTGTGGCACGCACCCACGGTGTCGAGATCGACCCCGGGCTCGAGTCCGGCTACCCGGTGCTGAACAACGACGCCGCCTGCGCAGACGCCGTCGCCGCGGTGGCCACCGAGCTGCTCGGCGCAAAGGCCGTGAGTCGGGAGGGCCTCCCCATGACGGCCAGCGAAGACTTCGCCTACTTCACCCGCCACACGCCCGGCGCCTACTTCTTCTTGGGGGCGGGCGAGCCCGAAAACCCGACGCAGACGCCCGGCTGCCACCACCCCGACTTCGACTTCGACGATCGACTCATCGAGACGGGGATGCGCATGTTCATGGGTTTGGTCGGCACCCGCACACTCGCCGCCGGTACGAAGCGTAGGCCAAGGCGCGCTTGATCCTCCGGCCAACGGGCCGCGCGCCAAAACGCACCGGGCGCCCACACTGCTCTTGCACCTAGGCGAAAGTGCGCCCGTTGAAAGCGGACCCGGGACGTGCAACAAATGATGACGAGCCCCCGGCTCACTGCGCTCCATGGCTGCTCCGCTCGACGCCATTGCGACCTTGTTGGACCAAGGCGCTGCCGACTCCGCCGTCCGAATGCTGCGAAGCAGTTGGGACCCGGACATGCCCCAAGAGCATCGGGTCCCGCACTACTGCATGTGGATCCGCGGTCTGTGTGAGACCGGCGACCTCGAGCACGCGACCATCTTGGCCAAGCGTGCGGCCGAGGAGTTCCCGCGCGAGATGGACATCCTCACCGCGCTCGGCAACGTGCTCGACTTGTGCGGTGACCTCGAAGGTGCGCACAACACTTTCGCCGTCGCCCTCGACATCGACGCGAAGTCGGCGCTGGCCAACTACAACATCGGCGCGGTGCTCGAGCGACTCGGTCGCGACGAAGAAGCCGAGCGCCACTACGAGCGCGCCTTGTCCGACGAGGGTCAGCCCATGTTGGTCGAGGCCGTCGCTGCGATGGGCGGGCTCTTGCGTCGCCAAGGCCGGCTCGACGAGGCCCTCGAGATCTACGAGGAGTACCTCACCGACGATCCCCTCGACGTCGAGATCCTCGTCGAGCACGGGATCTGCTTGTCGGACCTCGAGCAGTTCGACGACGCCCTCGATCGCTTCGCCACCGCCTTGAGCCTCGACCGCAACCACGGCGGCGCTTGGTACAACCAGGCCATCACCCTTTATCGCCTGGGTCGCTTCGAAGAGGCGGTCAAGAGCATGGAGCACGCCCGCGTGGCCGAGCCCGGCAACCCGCTGACCTTGGTCGTGCTCGGAGCCTGGCGCCTCGTCGAGCCCAATCACTCCCTCGACGAGGCCTTGGGCTACGTCTACGGCGGCCTCGATGCCCTGCGGGCCATGGCCATGACGGCCGGCGTCTCCGATGCCTACGCCACCTTGGTGGCCGAAGAGGCCTTCGAGGCCCTGTGGCACGCGCAGCGCCCGGCCGAGGCCCGCGAGGTCGCCCGCATGGCCAGCCGCAACGGCTGGATCACGCCGCACATGCTCGAGGTCCTCAACCAGCACGAGTACGGCGTGACCACCGAGGTCCGCGCCTACCGCTTGGTGGCCCGCGCCAGCGCGGACGCGGCCGTCGACGTCTTCGACGACGCCGATAGCTACACGACCGACCTCACCGTCGTCGCGGCCGACGAAGACGAGGCCTGCGAGCTGGCCTTGCGCTGGCTCTCCGACGTCGAGCCCAAGCTGCGCTACGAAGTCGAGGTCATCGCCCGCGAAAAGCGTGGCGCCCGCCCGCCCGAGCCGCGTGCCCGTGGCGTCGCCGCCATCGAGCAGCCGCGGAACTTCTTCGCCGAGCCGCCCGCGCGCAGCAACAGCCCGCGCGACGCCTGAGGGCGGTCCGCCTCGAGGGCGCTGCGCCGAGCGCCCCGCCTCTCATGAGGCGAGTCCTCGCCTAGACCCGGCTTAGGCTGCGCACCTCAGCTGGCGTCTTGGCCCTGGCCGGCGTCGGCCTTGTCGGCGCCTTGCTTGTCCAAGCAGATCGAGCCGTCGTCCTTCTCGAGCACGGAGATCTGTTTTTTCGCCTGCGTCTTGTAGCGGTCGGGCGCCTCGGAGCCCTCGGCCCCCAGCGCGTTGAAGTAGGCGATCGCCTTTTGGCACTGGCCGACCTTGGCGAAGGCGAGGCCCGAGTAGTACAGGGCGTCGTGCAGCTCGGCGGCCTCGGGCGCGTTCTTGACGATCCAGTAGAACTCGCCGAGGGCGCTTCGGTAGTCGCGCTCGCTGTACAAGGTCAGACCGATCTTGAAGCGGACCTCGGGCTCCTTGGCGTCGCCGGGGTAGCGGCTGAGGTAGGTGCGGTAGAGGCGACGCGACTGCTTGTAGTTTTTGGCCCGCAGCTGACGCTCGGCCTCGTTGAGCAGGGGCGTCTTGCCCTCGGGGATGTCGGTCGCCTCGTTGAGCTTGGCCTCGAGGTTACCGAGACGCTGGTCCATGGCCCCGCGCATCTCGTCGATGTTCGAGGCCAAGGCGGCGGCCTCGTGCTGGCTGTCCTCGGCCAGACCGCGGACCATGCCGAGCTCGCTTTGCATCTCTTGGACTTGCAGACCCAAGTTGGCCTGGTTCGTGCGCAAGAGTTCTTCGGCCTCTTTGAGTCGCGCCTGCAGCTCGTCGGCCGAGGTCTCGGCCTCGGCGATCGTCTCTTGGAGCTGGGTGTCGCGAGAGGCGACTTGGGTCTCGAGTTGGGCGACCCGCTTTTCGAGGTCGTCGTGCTGGAGGGTCGTCGCGCAGCCGGCGCTGCCGAGCGTGAGGACGAACAGGGAGGCGAGAGTCGTGATTCGGTTCATGGCGGCTCCGGCGGATCCGAGGGGGGATCCGGCGCTGAGTTCGGGGCGCGGGGTTCGGGGCGAAAGCTGGGGCAAAGCGAGAACGCACGGGGCCGCGGGGGACTTCCGAGACCCCTGCGAGCAGACGCGAATGCCTGCCTGGGGTCAAAATTCGTGCGAATCCCGGCAATTGCCCGGAATCGGGCGGGTTCTAGCTCCCCCCCATCGGGGTGTCAACCGGCGGCGGGGCGCGCGCCCATTCGCAGCAAGAAGGCGCGGCCCTCGAGCTCGAAGCGGGCTTCGTAGGCCTCGGCCCCGATCTCGACGATGTCGGCGCGGGCCACTCGCAGCTGCGGCGCGTCGACCCCCGGGCGCGGCCCGAGGTTGAAGCGGTGCAGCAAGTAGCTCTCCCAATCGAGTCCGGCGAAGTCCGCCTCGTGCACCTCGAGCTCCCAGTCGAGCTCGATGCGATCTCCGATGTGCATGCGCGGCGTGGTCTGCACCCGAAAGATGCGCTCGCCTTCGTTCGTGGGCACGACCTGATCGAAGGCCAAGCTCTGGCCGTCGCCCGCGACGACGCTGCGCACCATGACCGCCTCTTCGGCCTCGAGGTCCACGACTTGAATCTCGAGCTGCATCGGGACCAGCGCCTCGGCCTCCCCGCTGAACAGGGCCACCGACAAGGAAGGCGCGCGCTGCAAGCTCGTCGCGTCCAAGATCTCCTGGGCGGCCGCGTCCATGTCGAAGTGGCGCTCCACGGTGGCTGTATCGAGGGCCTCGGTCTGCGTGGCGTGAGGCCACGCGCCGGTCAGCGCCCAGGCGAAAGCGGGGAGCACGAGCGAAGATCGCAAGGCGACGGCACGCATGGCACCAAAGAGACATGCTTTGAGGCGCCGACCTAATTTTCGTCGCAAAGATCCCCGCGCCCCTTTGTTTGGGCGCGGGGCTGCGGCAAGGTCGTGGGGTGAGCCTCCGCGCACCCGTGCTCGGCCTCGTGCTCGTCTCCCTCGGCGCCCTCGGGCTCGGTGGGTGGCTGCGCTGGCGCGTCTCGGAGGAGGGCGAACGCCTTCGTTTGGCCTACCGCGCCCCGACCGACTGCGTGCAGGCCTACCGCGTGCAGGTCGACGAGAGCTTCGAGATCGAGGGCTACGGGCGCTTTTACAACCGCGCCGAAGAGCACTCGGTGGGCTGGCTGGGCCTCGGTCGCGACGACGCGGGTGAGCTGCGGGTCGTCTACGAAAGCGAAGACGCGGGCGTTCGCGCCGCGGATCCGCGGAGCGAGTCGGCCGGCGCGCGCGACCCGGTCTCGACCGCTCGGGGGCTCTACATCGACCGTACGCAGATCGGTCCGGCCGCCGCCGACGCGAGCTGCCGCGACCGCAGCTGGGATCCTCTCGAGGACGCGCTGGCCCTGGGCTTTCCCCGCCTGCCGACCCACCCGGTCGCCGTCGGCAGCAGCTGGCGGGGGGCGCGAGTGTCGGGCGACGGGAGCACCTGCTCGGCGCGCGAGATCTGCTGCAACCTCGGCGCGTGCACGGATCTCGGTGACCCCAAAGCCGCGGGCGGTCGCGACCGCAGCGCGCCTTGTGTGCTGCCCGACTGGCGCGAGCAGGTCGAAGCCTTGCCGGGCATGGACCCCGCGCGCGAGCTGGCGATCGTCGGCCAGTGGTCGGATCGGGCGCCGGGCGAGCTGGGCGCGAGCGCGAGCCGTCGGGTGCGATGGGAGGTGGGCCTACAGCGGGTCCGCAGCGCCGAATTTCGCTACGTACACCCCTTTTTGGGGGTGGTGCGCGAAGTTCGGCTCGAGGCCATCGATCGCTGCGAGTCGCTCGAGCCCGCCCGCGAGGCGCCCGAAGCCCTCGCTCGCATCGAAGCGGCTTTCGAGTATAAGCGGCCCTCCGGGAATCCCGGCTGAGGCGGGGGCGTCCCCCGAGAGCACACAGTGCAAAAGGCCCCGCCGACCCGGGGTCGCAGCAGCGAGAGAGTTCATGGACAAGATCGTGATCGAAGGAGGCGCGCGCCTCGAAGGAGACATCGAAGTGCTCGGGGCCAAAAACGCAGCCCTGCCGATCCAGTGCGCCGCCTTGTTGGGCGACGGCGCGAGCACGCTGCACCACGTGCCGCAGCTGACCGACGTCCACACCATGAACCGCCTGCTCGAGGGTCTCGGCTGCACGACCGCGAGCCCCGAAGGTCAACCGCGGACGGTCCGCATCGATCCCCGCGGCGTGGCCGAAGGCGCCCTCGAGGCGCCCTACGAGCGGGTCAAGACCATGCGCGCCTCGGTCACGGTGATGGGGCCCCTGGTCGCCCGCTACGGCCGCGCGCGCGTCAGCTTGCCTGGCGGCTGTGCGATCGGGGCGCGCCCGATCGACCAGCACCTCAAGGGCCTCGAGGCCCTGGGCGCCGAGGTCACGCTCGAGCACGGCTACGTCGACGTGGTCGCGCCGCGCGAGGGCTTGCGTGGATCCGATTTCGTCTTCGACAAGGTCACCGTCGGCGGCACCCAAAACCTGATGATGGCGGCGAGCTTGGCCCGCGGGCACTCCCGCCTCGAGAACGTCGCGCGCGAGCCGGAGGTCCAAGACCTCGCCGTCTTCTTGAACAAGATGGGCGCCAAGGTGCGCGGCGCCGGGACCTCGGTGATCGAGATCGACGGCGTCGATACCCTGCACGGGATCGAGCACGCGATCTTGCCGGACCGCATCGAAGCCGGGACCTTTCTCGTCGCGGCTGCGATCACCGGCGGCGACGTCTTGTTGAAAAATGCGCCCGTCGATCACATGCACGCGGTGATCGCCAAGGCCCAAGAGGCCGGCGTCGAGTGCACGGTCGAGCGCGAGGGGCTGCGCGTCGTCGGCCCCGATCGCCTGGGCCCGATCGACGTGACCACCCGCCCGCACCCCGGCTTTCCCACCGACATGCAGGCCCAGATCATGGTCTTGGCCACCCAAGCCGACGGCCAGAGCCTGATCACGGAGACGATCTTCGAAAATCGCTTCATGCACGTGCCCGAGCTCAACCGCCTCGGCGCCGATATCGTGGTCAACGGCAATGCCGCCGTGGTGCGCGGAAAATCGGCATTCTCGGGCACCACGGTGATGGCCACGGACCTGCGCGCCAGCGCCAGCTTGGTGATCGCGGGCCTGATCGCCGAGGGCCGGACCGAGGTCCGGCGCATCTACCACGTCGATCGCGGCTACGAAGCCCTCGAAGCGCGCTTACGCCCCCTCGGGGCCCGCATCGAGCGCTATCATGGCGCACGTGGCTGAGCGCCTCACCCTCGCCCTTCCGAAGGGACGCATCCTCAAAGCCGCGGCGCCGATGCTCGCCGCGGTCGGTGTCGACGTGGCCGCGCTGCTCGCCGACGCCAAGGACCGTCGCTTGCGTTTCGATCTCGACGACGCGCTGAGCGTCTTGCTCGTCAAGCCGGTCGATGTGCCGACCTACGTCGCGCACGGGATCGCCCAGCTGGGCATCGCCGGCTACGACACCATCGAAGAAGAGGGGCGCGACCTCTACGTGCCGGTGGACCTCGGGATCGGTCGCTGCCGCATGTCGGTGGCCCAACCCGTGGAGGCGCACCGCGAGCTTCGCCCCGGCGAGACGGTGCGGGTCGCCACCAAGTATCCCAACATCGCGCGGCGCCACTACCACCGCCTCGGTGTCCCGGCGCAGATCATCAAGCTCTACGGCTCCGTCGAGCTCGGCCCCTTGACCGGCCTCGCCGATCAGATCGTCGACGTGGTCGAAAGCGGCGAGACCCTGCGACAAAACGGCCTCGTCGAGCTCGAGACGATCTTCGAGGTCTCGAGCCGCCTCGTCGTCCACCCGCCCAGCCTCAAGCTGTGGCGGCCGCGACTCGAGCCTCTGATCGCCGGCCTCGAGACCCAGGTCCGCGCGCTTCAAACCGACGCGGCGAAGAAGGTCCGCGCCTCGTGAGCCCTCCCTCCCAGCACCCCCTGGTCGCGCGCGCGCTCGAGAACCTGCTCGTGCACCCGCGTTTGCGGAGCCAAAATCTGCTCCCGGATCCGCGTCGACTCGCGGCCATGGCCCACAGCTTCCCCGCCTTGATGCCCTTCGAGGGGCGGCAGTATCGACACGTCAAAGCCGTGCTCGACTGGGACCACATGATCCCCTCGGAGCGCGCGACCTTGCGCTTGTACTGCGCGCACGAGGACCACGAGGCGCGCTTGTTGGACCTGCAGTTCAAGCAGCGCGACGAGGAGATCCGCCGCGACGATCTTTTTCCCGAGTTCGACGTGCCCGACTACGGGGAGATCGATGCGGCCGAGACCTACTTGGCCAGCGTCGAGATCGAGACCTGGCAGCTCGAGGACCTGCGCTTTTTTTCCGACTGGCGCCGCGAGATCCGCGGCACCATCGCCCGTGGGGCCTTGGCCGCCGTGCGTCGCCGCGACGCCTTTCGCAACGCCTACGCGCGCCGACGCAGCGACGCGCTCGGCGGCGCGGTGGTCGTGGGCTGGGCCCCACCGGCCTTGGCCCACGCTGAACACTGGGGCGTCGAGGTGTGGTTGGTGACCGACTTCGACGGCGCCTCGGGCAGCGCCTTGGTGTTCATGGTCGACCACAAGACCCTCGCGGTCACCCGCGAGTACGAGACCGAGATCCACATCGCCTGAGTCGACCATGAGCCCCCTCGCGTCTGCGTCCCCGAGCGCCATCGCCGTGCGGCCGCCCCCGGGCTCCCTCGATGCCCGCGTGCGCCCGCCGGGCTCGAAGTCGCTGAGCAACCGCGCCTTGTTGCTCGCGGCCATGGCCCGCGGCGAGTCGCAGCTCGAGGGCCTGCTCGACGCCGAAGACACGCGCTTGATGTGGGCCTGCTTGCGCGCGCTCGGCCTCGAGCTCGGGGACTTCGCCATCGACGCGCGGATCCCCGGCCGTGGCGCCCGGCTCGGTCGCCCCGATCCGGACGCGGATCCCGACGCGCCCGCCCCCGAACTCTTCGTCGGCACGGCGGGGACCGTCGCCCGCTTCTTGGTGGCCGTGCTCGCGGCCACCGGCGCGGCCGCCCGCGTCGACGGCAGCCCCCGCATGCGCGAGCGGCCCATGGCCGCTTTGTTGCAGGCGCTGCGTGGACGGGGCGCGCGCATCCAAGACCTCGGCGCCCCCGATGCCCTGCCGATCTTCATGGGCCCGGGCGATGGCTACCGCGGCGGCGAGATCCACATGCAGCGGCCGCGCAGCTCCCAGTTCGTCTCGGCCCTGGCCTTGGCCGCCGTCTTCGCCGACGCCCCCACGCGCATCGTGCTCGAAGGCGGCAGCCCGGCGCGCCCCTACATCGACATGACCCTCGAGACCATGCGCCGCTTCGGCTTTCGGGCGGCCTGGGTCGATGCCGCGGCCGCGGATCCGGTAATCGAGATCGAGCCGGGCGAAGGCGAGGGCAAGCGCTACGCGGTGGAGCCCGACGCCTCGGCGGCCAGCTACCTGCTCGCGGCGGCGGCGATCTACGGCGGTCGCGTCGAGATCCCGCAGCTCGGTCGCAACTCCTTGCAAGGCGACGCCGCCTTCGCCGAAGTCCTCGCGCGCTTTGGGGCGCGAGCCGAGCGCGAGGCCGACTGTACCCGCGTGTTCGGGACCGGCGAGCTGCGGGGCTTGGACCTCGACTTGGACGCGATGCCCGACATGACCCTGACCGCAGCCGTCGTCGCCGCCCACGCGAAGGGGCCCACCCGGATCCGGGGCGTCGAGGTCCTGCGACACCACGAGTCCGACCGCATCGCAGCCGGGGCCAGCGAGCTGCGCAAGCTCGGCTGCGAGGTCCAAGAGTACGAAGGCGGGCTCGACATCCACCCCCCGGCGCAGCTGCGACGCGGCGCGCAGATCGAGACCTACCTCGACCACCGCATGGCCATGGCCTTCGCACTCGCCGGTGAGCTCGAGATCCTCGATCCCGGCTGCGCGGCCAAGACCTACCCCCGCTACTTCGAAGTCCTCGCCGAGCTCGGCATGTGTGAGGCCGAAGCCGCGCGGGCCGTCTCGCACGCGCACGCTGGCGGAGAGTCCCCATGAGCAAAAAGGAAGGCCGCATGCACCTCGAGGCGCGGCGGATCGACGCGCTCGGGGACGGCGTCGGCAAGCTGCGCGGCGGCGACCACGAGGGCCTGGAGGGCCACTGCCCCGGCCTCTTGCCCGGCGAGCGTGGCCGCGTCGCCATCGAAGCGCTGGCCCGGCGGGCCCGTCCTGCGCGCGCGCACCTTCGCTTGGTCGAGCGCACGCATCCCCATCCCGAGCGCCGCGACTTGCCCTGCGCCATGCACGTCGAAGCGCGCGGACGCTGCACCGGCTGCCCCTTGATGAGCGCGCCCGAGGCCCTGCAGATCCAGTTCAAGCGCGCGCGCATCGAAGCACGTCTCGGGGCCACGCTCGACGAGTTCGTCGCCTCGCCGCGTGCGCTCGGCTACCGGCAGTCGGCCAAACGCGTGGTGGGCGGAGAGCTCGGCCGGCTGCGCTTGGGAAGCTACGCCCGCGGCAGCCACCGCGTGGTGAACATGGCCGGCTGCGTCGTCGATCATCCGCGGATCCTCGAGGCGGTCGAGGAGATCGTGCAACGCGGCAACGCCCTGGGCATCGAGCCCTATGTCCCCGCGAGCGATGACGGCCCGGCGCGTGGAGACCTGCGCTACGTGTGGCTCAAGACCGACGGCGAGCGGGTGCTGACCACCTTGATCGGCGCGCATGACCAAAGCCCGGCGCGTGCACGCCTCGCCCCCGCCCTCGAGCGCAGCGATGGCGTGGCCTGGTCGGTGCAAAGCGGGCCCGGCAACGCCATCCGCGGCGAGGGGGTCGAGTTCCTGCACGGCCTGCGCAGCCTCGAGCTCTCGGCCCTCGGGGCCCGGGTCGAGATCGGTCCGCTGGGCTTTTTGCAGCCCAACCCGCCGGTGGCCGCACAGGCCTACGCCGCCTTGCTCGCCGACCCCGAAGATCCCGAGGGCGCAGCCCTCGAAGGCGCGCTGGCTTTCGACCTCTACGCCGGCGCCGGGATCACCA
>JAUIJR010000333.1 GCA_030431075.1 Polyangia bacterium
TACCGCGTCTGCATCGTGGGCGCCTCGGGCAAGCTCGGCCAGTACATGGTCCAGCACGCCTTGGACCGCGGCTACGAGGTGGTCGGGGTGTGCCGCGAGCAAAGCGTGCCGAAGCTCGAGCGCTTCAAAGATCGCATCACAATCATCCCCGGCGCCACGAACGACCGCGACGTGATCCGTCGCGCCGTCCAAGGCTGCGACGGTGTGCTGACCGTGCTCGCGCCCTGGGGCATCCAGCGGTACGCCTCGGGCACGGCCCAAGCGGTGCTCGACTTCGCGGAGCCGCACGCGCGTTTGGCCTTCTCTTGCGGCTGGCACATCACGCGCGACGGCAAGGACGTGTACAGCTGGAAGCTGCGCGCCTTCGTCAAGGTCTTTGGCTGGATCGCCCGGATGCTTCGCGTGGTCGAGCTCGACGATCAGGTCGAAGCTTGCGATCGCATCTTCGCCAGCGATCGCGCCTGGACGGTGGTGCGCGGTAGCGACCTCGAAGAAGGCCCGAGCGAAGGCCTCCCGGTGTGGAGCCGCCACGTCGGCGACCCCATCTTGGAGAGCAACCGGACGCGCCGCATCGACTTTGCATTGTTCATGGTCGAGTCGCTGCGCAACGACGCCCTCATCCAAGAAGCGCCGGCCATCGTCAGCGGCCAAAGCGAGTCCGCGCGCGCCCACGCGCCGACCGAAGCCGCGCTGGCGGCCTAGGGGGGTAAGGATGGACGCCGCAGGCCGCGATCGCGCGGGTCGGAAATCTCCCCCCGCGCGGACGCAGCCGCTACCATCCCCGCGTGCGCGTCCCGCTGATCGCTGCCCTCGTCTTCACCTTCGCCGCTTGCAAGGACAACTTCGACGACTTCGTCGAAGACCCGCTCTCGGCCGACTGGGAGCTCGTCAGCGTGGAGGGCATGGCCGACTGCACGGCGACCGGCGGCACCTTGCAGGTCGTCGAGATCGAGGGCATGGGCTTTTCGGGCGACTTCAACTGGACGGCGAGCTGCACCGATGGCTCCTCGATCGCCGAAGCCGGCGACATCACCTCCGTCGAAGTCGACACGAGCGGCCGCGACTACGGCATCGACATCGTCTTGCACACCCCCGCGACCGAGGCCCTGGACTGGGACTGCACGATGAACGGCGACGAACTCAGCTGCGTCGAGTCGGGCGCAAACGTCGTCATCTACGAGTTCAGCCGCCAGGCCTGAGGATCTGGGCGAGCGCCCGATGGCGCGTTAGGATCGTGGCATGCGTACTTCCCTTGCCCTTTGTTTGTCTCTGCTTTGCTTTGCCCCACTCGCCTGCGCCGACGACGTCGGGGCCGAGGACGAGAGCAGCTCCACCGAGTCGAGCAGCGAAGAGGGGGAGGGCGAGGCCGGTGAGACGGAGGAGAGCTCGACTTCGGAGACCAGCGGGGACGGAGATGGCGACGGCGACGGCGATGGCGATGGAGATGGCGATGGAGATGGCGATGGAGATGGAGATGGAGATGGCGACGGAGATGGGGACGGAGATGGAGATGGAGATGGCGATGGCGACGGCGACGGAGATGGCGACGGAGACGGCGATGGCGATGGCGACGGCGACGGCGACGGCGATGGAGACGGCGACGGAGACGGAGACGGAGATGGCGATGGCGATGGAGACGGCGACGGCGACGTCAGCTACGAAGCTTGGGCGATGCCCGGCGGACTCGATCGCGTTCGGATCGCGCGCAAGGACAAGGCCAGCAATACTTGCGTGGCGGTGACCTTGGTTTCGCCCGCGGTGGGGTCGGGGGGCCTGACGGCGCCGGCGGGCTGGGGCTACGAAGGGGCCTTCGTTCGCGACGATGCAGAGAGCTGTGACCCGGTCTCGATCGGCACGCCGATGACCGAGAACGCGGACGCCGCGACGGGCAGCGTCAGCTGGGTGACACCCTTGCCCCCGCAGTTTTACCCCTGCGACCTGAGCATCGACGCGACGATCAGCTTCCCCACGACGATGTCCTGGGTACCGGCGAGCGTGATCATGGACGCGAGCAGCGTGCCCGTCTCGGGTTGCATGTAGGGCGGAGCTTTCGGCACGCTGGCCGCATGTCCAAAAAGTCTTCCCGTGAGAGCGACGAGGCGTCGAGCCCCGACGTCTCGGTCATGCCCCGCCGAGACTTTCTCGGGACGAGCGCCGCGCTGGTCTTGGCGGCCGCGGCTGCGTGCACGGACGGGGGCGTCGGCGAAGGCGAGAGCGGTGAGTCTGGAGAGAGCGGCGAGGGCGGTGAGCCGGGCCCGCGGATCGACTTCGACCCGGCCGGGATCGACGAGTCGCTCGAGCACTTCCCGCGCACGCCGATGGCCGGGCAGATGCAGGCCGAGAGCGTGGTGATCGCGGGGCACGTCGTCGGTGCGAGCAGCGTCACCTTGCGGGTGTGGCAGCCGACCGAGAACGCAGGTGAGGTCTTCTCGATCGACGAGCAAGTGCTCACCCCCGACGCCAACGGCTTCGTCAAGGCACGCGTCGAGGGGCTACGCGGCGGCGAGTGGTACGAGTACGCGTGGTTCACGGGCGACGCCGAGACGGGCTTCGAGACCCGAAGCTTGTTGTGTCGGGTGCGCACGGCTTTGGCCGAAGGCACGCTCGAGCCGGTGCGGATCGCCATCGGGGCGTGCATCGGGCGCGGCATCTTGCCGGAGTACGTCGACCCCGAGGACATACAGCCGGTCGAGGTCTGGGACACCATGGTGCAGGCGGCCGAGCAGGACTACGACCTGTTCATCCACCTCGGTGACCAGGGCTACATGGACCAAGTGTGGGACGCAGGGGGTAGCTACGAGCAATACCTTGCGGCCTGGGGGGCGTATCACGGCGGCGGCTACCGGACGGTCTATCCGCGCAGTGGCCTGCTCTTCACCTGGGACGATCACGAAGTCACGAACAACGGCACGGTGGACCCGTGGACGAGCGACGCGGAGGAACTCGCGCGCATCGAGGCCGCGCACCGGGCCTACTACACGGTGATGCCGATCGAAGGGGAGGGCCCGAGCGAGGCACCCTTGTGGCGCAGCTTTCGTTGGGGGGACACGGTGGAGTTCATCGTGCTCGACTGTCGCTCCGAGCGCGGTCCGGTCGAAGACGGCCCCTACATCGGCGAGGCCCAGTACGCCTTCTTGCTCGACCGCCTGCAAAACAGCCCCTGCCGATTCAAGTGCGTGGTGAACTCCGTGCCCTTCGCTCGTCTCGGCATCCCGCCGGGCACCCCCCTGGTCGAGCAGTTGCTCAAACCCGAAGACCGCTGGGAGGGCTACGCCGATCAGCGCGACGCGGTGCAGGCCTTTGTCGACGACAACGCGATCACCAATGTCGTGTGGGTCACCGGCGACGTGCACATGTGCTACGTGGGCCAAGTCGAAGGCGAGCCGAGCAGCCCGGGGCGCGCCATGTGGGAGGTCTGTGTGACTTCCGGCAACACCAACCCCCTCGCCGACCAGCTCCCCGAAGCCCAGTTCCCCTGGCGCTCGGAGAACGCCCACCTGCCGCTGTTGACCTTCGATCCCGAAGCGGGCGAGGTCCACGTCGAGTTCGTGGCGACGGACGGGACGGTGTCGCATGCCCGGACGCTGAGCGTGGGTTAGCGGGGCGCGGGGGTAGTTTCAACGTTGCCCTTGCATATTGGTAACCAATGAGTTACCAATGTCTCGAAAGCTCCCGCCATGTCGCTGCCCTTCGACTCCATCAATTGGTTGGCCATCCTCGTGTGCCTGGTCGTCGGCCAGGTCTTGCTCACCGTGTGGTTCGCGGTGATCTTCAAAGAGCCTTGGGCGCGCGCCTACGGCGGGCCGGAGATGACGGCGAAGCAGCACACCAAAGAGGTCCCCGGCTACACCTACGCGATCGGGGCGCTGTGCGTGGTCGTGCTCTCTTTGGGCCTGGGCCTGCTGCGCGCCATGTTGGGCGTGCAGGGGGTGGGCGCCTCGCTCGGCTTGGGGGTGTTCGTCGGTGTGGCCTTCTTCGTGCCGATGGCGGCGCCGGCCTACGCCTTTTTGCGGCGAGGCTCGGCCTTTGCGCTCGCGGCCGGAAGTCAGCTGGCCTTGGTGCTCGCGCTCTCGCTGGTGCTCGAGCTGATGGGCTAGGCCGACTCGTCGGCTGCGATGCGATCTGCGTAGCTCGCCAGCACGTGGGTCCACGCGCGTTCGAACAAGGCGACGCGCTCGCCGTAGACCTCTTCGTCGCCGGTCGGGCCGGGGCGGTGGGTCACGTGCACCCAAGTGCCCTCGTTGTCCCGCGTGTCGTCGCCCCAAAAGCGGACCTCGACTTCGGTCGGCGCGGCCGGAGATCCGGGTCGCCACGAGTAGCAGATCCGGGCCGGCGCCTCCCATGCGCGCACCTCTCCCATGACGTGCTCTTGGCCGCTGGCATCGCGCTCATAAAAGCGGCCGCCGACGAAAGGCTCGATCTGCATCTCGGAGTTCTCTAGCTTGCGGTGGCTCGGCGGCCACCAAAGATCGATGCGCGCCGTGAACACCTCGAAGGCGTGGGCGAGATCGCAGCGCACGTGGATCCGCTTTTCGAGGGGGTTCATCGCTTGGCTCCCGGGGCGGTGTTCTCGGCGAGCAGCTTGAAGCGGGCGAGGGCTTGATCCCAAAAGCCGTCGAGCCAGCGCCGCGCCGCCTCGAAGCCGCCGAGGTCCAGCTCGTAGATGTTGCGGGTGCCCTCGGTCGCGTGGCGCACCAAGCCCGCCTCCTCGAGCACACGCAGGTGCTTGGAGACGGCGGGTCGGCTGATCGGGAAGGCCTCGGCCAGCTCACCGACCGTACGGGGTGAATCGCCGAGCAGCTGCAGCATCTCGCGGCGGGTGGGGTTGCCGAGGGCGTCGAGGGCCGCGGCGGAGGCGAACGAAGGGGGAGCCATGCTTGGTAGTCCGCAGGTTACCAAATCTCGGGCGGCTCGCACAGGGCTTGGCCGCGCTAGACTAGGGCGCACGCATGCGCATCGTCTGCATCAGCGACACCCACTCGCAGCACGCCAAGATCCCTGGCGGCCTCCCCGAAGGTGAGCTGCTCATTCACGCCGGCGACTTTTGTGGCGCGAACAACAAGGTCTCGGTGGGGACCTTTCTCGAGTGGTTCGGCGCGCAAGCGCACCCGCACAAGATCTTGGTGGCGGGCAATCATGACGGCCCTTTCGAGCGTGAACCCGACTGGTGTCGCGCGGCCATCGCCGAGATCTGTCCCGAGGTGCACTACCTGCAAGACGAGGGCTGCACGATCGAAGGCCTGCAAGTCTGGGGCTCGCCTTGGCAGCCGGAGTTCGGCGACTGGCACTTCAACTTGCCGCGGGGGGATGCGCTGGCCGAAAAGTGGGCGGCCATCCCCGCGTCGACGGACCTGCTCGTGACCCATGGTCCGCCCATGGGGATCTTGGACGCCTGCCCGCCCTTCGACCGGCGCTTCGAGGCGCCGCCCGAAGACTGGATCCATGTCGGCTGCGAGGCGCTGCGCTCGGCCCTCGCTCGCGTACGGCCGCGCGTGCACGTCTTCGGCCACATCCACGAGAGCCACGGACGCCACGAGGAGGGCGGTACGATCTACGTCAATGCGTCGATCATGGACGGTCTCTTCTCGCCGGAGAATGCGGCGCAAGTGGTTGAGCTGGAGTGAGGCGGGCGCGAGGCGACTCGCGCGAACGCGCAGCTTCGAGCTCGCGGCCTTCGGGATATCCTCGTCGCGTGCGGCCTCTCGTCGGAGTGCTTGGTGTCTCGGTGATGCTCGTCGCGTGCGGCGATGGTGGCGGCGGTCGAGCGAGTGGCGGGGACGACTCGCCCTTCGAAGAGCTGCTCGACTTGCCCGAGGTGACCGGCCTCAACGCGGTGTGGGCCTTTGCTTCGGACGACGTGTGGGTCGCGGCCGACAACGGCAAGATGCTGCACTTCGATGGGGCGAGCTGGCGGGTCGACGAGCTGGGCTTCGGCGAGACCATGCAGGACATGTGGGGCTTTGCGCCCGACGACTTGTGGGCCGTGGGAGGCACCAGCTTGGCGCGCTGGGACGGGAGCAGCTGGACGCTCGAGGATCTCGCAGCCACCGGGCAGGGGATCAGCGGGGTCGGGGTGATCTGGGCGAACGCGCCGGACGACGTGTGGATCGGCGGGGATCAGAGCACGGCCGCGC
>JAUIJR010000334.1 GCA_030431075.1 Polyangia bacterium
TCACCACGCGGGCGATCTTGATGGCGTTCTCCACCGCCTCCGATCCGCCCGTGGCCAAAAAGGCGCGGTGCAGGCCGCTGACTTTGTGCAGGGTGTGGCCCAGCTCGGCCCGGATCGGCAACAAGGCGTGGGGGGCCGCGGCCGGGATGGCGTCGAGCTGCTCTTTCATGCGCGCGATCACCCGCGGGTGTTTGTGGCCCACGTTGACGTTGTAGACCTGCGACTCGAGGTCCCAGCGCCACACGCCATCGCTCGACAAGAACTTGGCCCCCTTGGCGTCGACCAGGTCGAAGCCGAGATCGGGCCTTTGTTGAGTCCAGGTGAAAAAGAGGCGCTCGCGCTGCGTCGCCGGCCAGTCGAGGGGAGCGGTGTGGACCATCGGGTTGTCCTTGGGGCGCCTGGGGGATGTTTGCTCAGCGACGCGGAACGCTCAGGCTCTGGCGTGGATTCTCGCGCGAACAGCCGCGCGCCGCCCAGACTTCTCCGTCGTGCACGCGCATGGCCATCAGGCCGCAGGTACGGCTGGCCGAAGGGTCCCCGGCCGCGTCATCGACGTGCGAGCAGATCGACTTGGGAAAGCCCTCGTGCGAGCCGAGAAAGTCCCAGACCTCGGCCATCGTGGCCGGGCGGTGCTGGGCGTAGGCCGTGGTGGCCAGCTCCATCCGCCGGTAGGTCGTGGAGATGGGGCTGACCTTCTCGTACTTGCGCAAGACGGGGTCGAAGCAGTGGTTGGTGTGCACGTGGGCCGTCTTGGGCCCCTTTTGCGTCCACACTTTGTGCTGTCCGCTGGTCTCGATGCCGAAAAAATCGCTCTCGTCGGCGATCATGTAGTGATGACCCGAGCTGAGCTTCGCGTTCATCAAGACCTCGCGCGCGCCGGTGGCCGTGCGCTGCGTCAGCATCTTGCGCACGAGTACCGGCCACACCAAGCCGACCTGCGCGTCGGTGCTCGTGAGATTATTGATGGTGACCGCGACCCCCGCTTGGTTGATGCCGGTCATGCCCACGCAGCCCGTGATCGTGAAGCACAAGAGGTCGGTGTCTCCGTTGCGCGGGCGGATCCGGATCAGGCGCACGTAGGGCTCGGCCGTGCCGTGCATGTCCCAGGTCTGGGCCAAGATCGGTCCTTCGGGGCCATTGACGTACAAGGCCGTGCAGCCCCCGGGGTCTCCGCTCTCGTCGGCGGGCGAGCTCGCGGCGCCACCTTCGAGCACGCGTGGATGCACGTCCCGAAGATCCGTGTAGTGGTTCAAGACGATGCACTGCGCCGGCGTGATGTCGGCCCCCCGCGCGATGCCCAAGAGCTCCTCACCGAGCTGTGGCGCTTGGCGGTCGAGCTCGGCGAGGTGCAGCTCGGCCACCGCGAGCAGCTGCGCGCGATCGGCAAAGGCCCCGCGTTGCAACGAGAGCTCGGTGCGGATCTCGGCCAGCGCCTGGATCTCGGCGCGCCACAGCTCCCCGTGCGCTTCGCCGCGAGCGGCCGCATCGACCTGGTCGAAGCAGACCGCCTGCATGTCCGCGCCGGGGCTCGAGCTCATGCCTCGTCCAGCCCCTTCGCAACCGCCAACAAGTCCTCGCGCGCCGCGTCGAGAGCCTCGGCTTCGACGTCGAGGGCCGGCACCAAGGTGATGACCCCGGGCGCGCCGCCTTGCACGGCGTAGGTCTCGGCGTCGACGGCGGCCAAGAAAGCGGCAGCCTTCGCCGGCGTCGTGCGCAGCGCCCAGTACAAGCCCCGACCGTCGGCCTGGCCTCCCAGCGCTTGGGCCAGCGCCTCGGCCAAGCTTCGCAAGCTCGCCTCGGCCGCCTCGAAATCCAGCTTCCACGCCGCGCGCAGGGCCTCGTGCGTGCGGATCAAGGAGACCTCGTCGCCATCCCAAGTGCTGATCAACATCAGCGGCTTCGAGATGTAGTAGCGGTCGTTGACGAAGATGTGGCCCAACTGCCCTCCCGGGTACCACAAGATCATGTCCGCCAAGACCTCGCTCGGCCAGCCGTCCACGGCCCAAGGCGCCTGCGCGTTGCGGTAGCCGCCCGTCGTCGTCTCCGAGACGACCAAGGGCAAGTCCCAGCGCTTGCATGCGCGGCTCAAGGCCAGCAGGTCGGCGTCCGAAAGGCCCAAGCCACTGCGCTCGCCGAAGCTCTCGATCATCAAGGCGAAGGCCCGCTCGGCGCCGCCACGGGCTTCGATGACTTCGTCGAGGGCCGCCAAGGTGGCGTCGATGCCCGCCACGGCCGGGTGGGGCAGACGCGGCCAGTCGAGCAGGTCGAAGTCGGGGCCAAAGCCCGCGGGATCCGAGACCGCCCGCGCCGCCGCCGTCACGTGCCCGAAGTAGCCGCCCTCGAGCGAGAGGGCGTACTGCGCGGCCGGTCGGCTCATGCGCAAGCAGCGAAGGGCCTTGTCCACCAGCTCATCGCGCGAGCTCGTGAAGTAAAGGTGCGAGGTCCCGCGCGGCAAGATGCAGCGCAGGTGCTCGGCGTAGTGCACCACGTCGGGCGTCGCCCAGTTCGAGAGGTTCAAGCGCGAGGCCACCGGGCCTTGCAGCTCGCGGGTCGCCATGAAGTCGGGGTGCACACCGAAGGGCCGCTGAAGGCCGGCCGCCAGATCCAGGGGCGTCGACTTGGGCGCGGCCGGCGTCGGTGGGGCCCCCAGCGGGACGCGGTAATAGGCCGCCGTCCCCTTGCCGCCGTACTCGCCTTCGAAGCGCGCGACCTCGTAGCCCCCCAGGGCCCGGTTGAGCGCAGACATCGACTCGGCCGCGTTGACGCGGTTGCGACTGGTGGCGAAGCGAAAGCCATGAGCCGCCGCCCAGTCGAGCTGGGCTTGCTTGAGCAGCCGCCCCACCCCGCGCCCCCGCGCGGCCTCGGCCACGGTGAGGTCTGCGGAGTAAAAAGCGACCCCGCCTTTGCCCCCACCCGCGCCCGGGGCCGCGGCCCATCGGTCACGATCGGGCCCGACGACGTAGGAGAAGTTCTCGATCGGGCCGCCGAAGCAGCAGCCCACCACCGGCCCGCCCTCGCCGTCGGTGGCCACCAAGCCCAAGCCCTCGGCCGCGACCTTGCGCAGCTTGTCCTCGCCGTCGCGGCGCTCGGGCTCGTAGGCCTCGGCTTGCAGCGCCTCGATGGCCGGCCAGTCCTCTTCGCGAAGCTCGCGCACGACGATCCCCTCGTCGGCGAAGGCCCGGGTCCCCTCTTCGACCCACTCCGTGCGCGCCGGGTCGTCGAGCATGACGAGGGCCTTGGCGATGCGCGCGAAGAGGTCGTCAAGCTGCGCGTCGGTCCAACTCGCCGAGAGACGAAAGCGGATCGCCCGCGGCCCGGCTTGGTAGGTCATGAAGCCGCGCTGGAAACGCTGCTCGATGAAGCGATCGACGGCGGCCGCGTCGGGCAAGTCGAAGGCGAAGGTCGTCCCGGCCACCCGCGGCTCTCCGACCAGGTGCGGGAAGGTGCCCGCCAGCTCCTCGAGTCGCGACGAGAGCGCCGCCTCGAGGTAGCCCTGCTCGCCGGCGCTCTCGAGGTGCACGAGACCCCGCGCGGCCGAGATCACGTTGACGGCGCTCGGCTCCGGGTCGGGCCAGCGCGAGAGCACCAGCCCGATCCCCGACTTCTTTGCGCAGGTCAAAAGGTCCGGCGCGGTCTCGGGCGTGTCCCCCAGGCCCAAGCGCGTCCACCAAAAGAAAGGACCGCCGGTAAAAAATCCGGTCTGCACTTCGTCGGCGATCAGCGGGATGCCGTAGTCGCGGGTCAACTTGCGCACGCCAGCCACAAACTCACGGGTGAGGTGCACGTCGCCGCCTTCGGCCATCATCGGCTCGAGGATCGCGGCGTAGATCTCCTCGTTGCGATCGGCCAAGACCGCCGCCAAGGCCTCGAGATCCGGCGGACAAAAGACGGCCTCGTAGCCCTCGAGCTCGAAGGGCCCGCGCTTCGCGGGGTTCCAGGTCGCCCCCAAAGAGACCCAGGTCCGCCCGTGAAAGCCGTTTTCGAAGGCGAGCACGCGCTTGCGCTTGTCGGAGCGAGGCGCGTTTGCGCGGGCGATCCGAAAGGCCTTCTCGTTGGCCTCGGCCCCGCCGGCCGTCACAAAGGCGACATGTTCGAGCCCCTCGGGCGCACGCGCGACCAAGCCCGCGGCGTAGCGTTCGAGCACCTCACTGGCTTCGAAGCGCGTGTCGAGGTTGGACCATAGCGAATCGTTCAAGTCGCCCTCGTGCAGGGCCTTGAGCACGGCGGGGTGCGCAAAGCCGTGGGTCAAGGTGGCGATCTGGGCGCAGGCGTCCAACAAAGTCAGCGGCTGCGCATCGACCGAGACCAAGTAGGGCCCGCCGCATCTGCGCGTGTCGATGACCGGCTCCTTTTTCTCGCGCGGGACGAGATCACCCTCATAAAGGCGCTCGAGCCAGGCGGCCGACTCGGGAAGAGACCCGCCGGCCGGAATTCGAACGCGCGTCTGCTCGCGATAGGTCGCCGCTTCGGGCGCCGGCGCCTCGGCGCGCTGGCGCCTCTCGAGTTCGAACAAAAGGGCATCGCGGCCCCCGGAGTCTGCGTTGCGAGCGTCGCCCACGGCGGGAGTGTAGCGCCGCCGGACACGACCCCTGGCCAGCAATTGCGCGAAGCGGCGAAGGCGACCATGCGCGCCCCTCCCCCTCGCGCCCCCAGCGGCGACGGTCGACCCGCCCGCTCGAAAACGCTAAGGTGGCCGAAGTGAAACGCCTGGATCTGAACGCCTCCTTCTTCGGAGGCCCCGGGTTCACGCTCTATCACGCGTGGGGACGTAACTCGGCGATGCCGCTGAGTCCGCACTTCCACGACGAGTACCTGATCTGCGCCCAGCTGCGCGGAACCGAGACCTGCCACGTGGGCGGGAAGCTGCAGCGCTTCGAACCCGGCGACGTGGTGCTGATCAACCCGCACCAGGTGCACACGGGGAACACCCAAGCCGAACAAGACCTCGAGTACATCAGCTTGTACATCGACCGCGAGGTGGTGGACCGCATCGCGGAACAAGTCGGCGCGGCGACCCGCACGCCGGAGTTCACGATCGTCAAAGCGTCGGACCAGCGCGCGCTGATCGAAAAGCTGGTGATCTTGCTGGAGCTCTTGCGCGACCGCGACGCGGGACGCCTCTACCCGGCGGCGTACACCCCCCAAGAACCCGACGTGAAGCGCCCCGAGGGGCTGCCGGATCTCTCCGAAATCTCATCGAGCGGGATCGAGATCGACCCCGAGAGCCTGTCGCTCGAGTCGGCCCTTCACGACGTGGTGGTCCACGCCTTCGAAGAGTTCTCGAACATGCGCCAGCCCATGCTCCGCTCGACCCGGCGCCTCGGCCACCGCAAGATCGCCAAAGCGGTCGAGTTCATCGAGACCCTGCCCGAGCAAGACGCCTCGAACACCCCCTCCCTCGACGACCTCGCCTCCGTCGCCGGCCTGTCGAAGTACCACTTCTTGCGCCAGTTTTCCCAAGTCGTCGGCATGACCCCCGGCGCCTACATGCGCACCCTTCGCCTCTGCCACGCGGCCCGCAAGCTCCGCACCACGGACATGCCGATCCTCGACATCGCGCTCTCCGTCGGCTTCGCGGATCACCCGAGCTTCTCGCGAGCCTTCGCGCGCCACATGGGCATGACACCGTCGGATTATCAGAAGCTCGGGCCGCTTTAGGGCTCGGGCTCGGCCGACTCCGCCGCAAACCTCGGCAGCTCATCCGCCGGCACCTGCCGCACGGTCACGGCCGGATGCGGGAAGTTCTGCGGGCGTAGGCGGCCTTTGGGGTCGGGGCGTTCGTGGAGGATGTCGCGCCAGGCTTCGGCGGCGGTGACCAGGGCGTCGAGGTTGGCCAGGGCGTCTTCGCGGCGTTGGGGGTCGTGGGCGTAGTGGGCCGCGCGCGCGCCGTAGTCCTCGAGAAAGTGGCGCAGGGTCGGAACACCGGGGCGGATCTCGGGGCGGGTTTCGCCGCTTTGGGGCTCGTAGCCGTAGCGATGCTGACCGACCTCCAACATACGTTGGAGCTGGCCCAGCCACACCAGATGGCGGCGCCAGCGG
>JAUIJR010000335.1 GCA_030431075.1 Polyangia bacterium
TGGATCATTCGAGGCGAAGGCGCGATCGAAGCGGCGAGGTCCTTGCGTCCGACCCTCGAGCGCCTCGACATCGATCCCGAGCGGGTGTGGGCCTTGATCGACGGCAAGGTCGAGGGGGAGGGCGAGACCCGCGGCCTGGCCGAGCTGCTGCGCGCGCGCATCAACCTCGACACCCTCGAAGGTATCGTCCGCGTCGCGCGCTGCTTTCGGGTGCGCAAGCAAGCGCTGCCCGAGCGGGTCTTTGGCCTCGAGTCGGGTGAGCTGAGCATCACGGCCGAGGCCCTCGAGGCCATCGACGAGTTTTGGAGCCTCAAAGACCGGGTCTACGACGAGGTCATCAACTTGCCTTCGAACATCTTGGCCGAAGCCCGCTTGTGCGAGCTGGTCGCCGCCGAGATCGGCGAGGGCATCTTCGCGGACTACGAGCGCTTCGACGACGCCGAGCTCGCGCGGGCGCTCGGCGATCGCTTCGAGGCGGTGCGCCTACGCGAGGCCGACGACCACGACTACGTCTTGTCGAACCACGGGGGCCCAGGGCAGGTCCTGGTGCGCACGCGCAAGCGCTACTTCATCGACGCCCGCGCGGATCCTCCGCAGCTGGGCCTGGGCGTCTCGCGCTGGGGAGAACGCTACCGCCACGAGAAGGTGCGCTCCTTTTTGATCTCGCGGCATCGGCAGCTCGAGCTCCCCGGCTTGCAGATCGCCGAGCCCCCCACCTTCGAGGCGGCGGAGATCTAGAACGATGCGCGTCGTGGACTCCTCGATCGGCCCCGAAGGCCCGGCCCTGGCGAGCTTGCTTTCGAGTCTCGGTCTCGAGGCCGAGGACGTCCCGAACCTGCTCGAAGCCGAGGCCTACTCGCGCGCCCGGATCCGCGAGGCGCGGGGCTTGGTGGGGGGAGTGGTCGACGCCAAGCACGACGCGGTGGCGAGCTTCGCCCTGGGCTCCCTGGGGCGGGCAGAGGCCTCGGAGGCCTCGGACCTCGACTTGGCCTTCGTCTACGACGGGGCGCGCATCGACGAAGCGAGCGCAAAGAAGATGCGGGCGCGCGTTCGCGAGGCGCTCTTGCCCCGCTTCGACGTCCCCGAAAAGACCTTCGACGACGTCATCGAGCTCGGACGCCTGGTGCGTCACGTGGGCGGCAGTGACGACACCAACCGCACTTTGACCTACCGGGCGCTGATCTTGACCGAGGGCCGGTGGTTGCAAAACTCGGTCAGCGCCCAGGCGGTCAAGTCCCGGATCTTCTCGGTCTACGCGGCGGGCACCAAGACGCGCGGGCGCTTTTTGAACTCGCTCGCCAACGACCTACACCGCTACTACCGCACCTTGTGTGTGGACTACCGCTTCAAGGTCGAGGAGCACGCCAAGAGCTGGGCCCTGCGCGTGCTCAAGTTGCGCCACTCGAGAAAGCTCTGGCACTTGGCCAACATCGTGACGCAGTGCTGGGCGGTCGAGTGCCTCGACGATGCGGCCCGCGACGCCACGGTGGCCGAGCGCTTGGGCTGGCCTTCGCTCGCGCGCATCGTGGCCGGCATGCAAGAGCTCGGCGAGCTGCGGGGCTGCGCGGGTCTCTTTCGTGCCCATGACCGATTTTTAGGGGCGGTGGGGTCGGAGCTGGTGCGCGAAGAGCTCGAGTCCCTCGACTACGCCAAGCGCTACGACGCCGCCTTGTACCGCTCGCTGCACTACAACGCCGAGCAGCTCGACGCGGCCGCGGCCGAAGTCGTGGACCTGCTGCTCGAGCGCTGTCGGCCCTACCTGATCCGTTTTTGCCTGCTCTGAGGCGAGGGCGGCGGGCCTAGAGCTTGACGCCCAGGCCCTTGCAGGTGCGCTTGAGGCCCGCGCGCTTGAACACGCCGACCTTCTTGAGGGCGGCCTCGGCCTTGGCCTGGCTGCCCATCTTGCACGCTGCTTCGGTCATGACCTCGGCCGCCTTCGAGCCGCCACCTTTGGCGTAGGACTTGCTCGCCAGGCTGTAGGCGCTCGAGGCATTGCCGCTGCGCAGGGCCTTGGTCGCGTCGGCGAGCAGATCGGTCGCGCCCTTTGCGGCGCTCGGCGTCGTGGTCGGCTTGGGTTCCACGGCGGGCTTGGGGGCCGCGGTCGAGGGCGCCGGCGCGCTGCTCTTGGTGGTCTTCTTCTTCTTTTTCTTGGTGGTCTTCTTGGTCGGCTCGGGCTCGGGCTCGGGTTCCAGCTCGGGGTCGGGCGGAAGATCGGGCGGAGTTTCGAGCTCGTCTTCGCTGGGGAGGTCGGGCTCGGGCTCGGGCTCGGGCTCGTCGCCCGGAGGCGGAAGGTCCGCCGGTGCGGCCGCGACGGGCGTCTCGGCCTCGCCTCCGGGGGACTCGGTGTCGCCTTGGGCCGCGGCCACCGCCGGGGTCTCGTCGTCGCCGCAGGTGAACAGGGCCACCAAGCCGAGCAGGGCGACACCACCGCCGATGCCCGCGATCATCTTCCACGGGGGGTCCTTGCGCGGCGGAATCGGCACGCGTTCGAAGACCTGGGTGCGTTCTTCGCCGATGACCGGCTCGGCCCGCTTGCGCGTCATGCTCAGCTCGGAAGGCGACTGAGCGCCCGTCGTCGCGCCGAGCTCCGAGGCGAGGTCGTCGAGCAAGGCCATCGTGTCGAGGGCCTTCATCTGCTCGGGCACGGCGGCCTGCGAGGAGTGGTCGGGCGGCAGCGTCGATAGACCAACGTCACGTCGGCGCGGGGCCGGCGGTGCGACCGATCGGGCGCGAGCACCGGCACGCGGCAAGATGGCCGGACCCGGAGGCGCCGGCTCGGCAGCGGGCTCGTCGGAGGGCGTCGACTCGGGCTCGGCCGCCGCCGGCGCTTCGGTCTGCGCAGCGGGGGACGCGGCCGCCGGTGGAGTCGAGGCCGCGGGGGGTCGAGATCCAGGCGGGGGCAGCGGCGCTCGTTTGGGCGGCGCACCCGGAAGCTGCAAGCCGCCACCCCCGGTCGCGGGAGTGGACGACTGGCCCGAAGTCAGGCCCGAAGACTGGCCCGAAGTTTTGGGCGCGGGCGGCACCACGCCGGGCGGTGGCCCGATGGGACCGATGCCTGGCGCGGGCGGCATCTTGGGGGCGCCGGGCTTGTTGCCGTCGTCCTGCGACATCTGTACCCAGTTTAGCAGGCCGCCCCGGGGATCCGAACCACCCTCAAACCCCACCGCGTGCAGCGCGTGGAAGCGGTCCGCGGGGCGGGAGCGCGAGCGCGCAAGTCAGGGGCGGCACACGCCGTGGGTCGGGTGCCCCACGTCGAGGCAGTCGTCGACCGGGCCGCAGTAGCTCGTCCCCAGTGGGCAAATGTTCGTGCAGCTACCTTGGTAGCAGGCGAACAGAATGTCGCAGTCCGTACCTTCGGTACAAGAAGCGCCGAGGTTGCCGCAGCCGTCGCAGCTCTCGCAGCGACCTTCGGTCGGGGAGTAGAAGCGGCAGACTTCCAGGGGGCCGCACTCCGAACCCGACATCGCGCCGGGCGTGGTGCACGCAGCGTTGCCCGGATCGGGGACATCGAGGTCGGGGTCGAGGCCACCGTCGCCGTCACCGTCGCCATCCCCATCGCCATCACCGGTGCCCTGGGTCTCGTCCTCGCTCGTCGCGCCGGTGCTCGTCGTCTCGCTCTCGCTCGTCTCGGATCCGCTCGCCTCGGCGCCGCTCTCGGTCGGTGCACTGGTCGCACCGAGTCCGGTCACTTGCGTGTCTTCGGGGGAGACGCTGCACGCGAGCAGCAGCGAGAGTCCCAGCGAGGAAAGGAAGAGCGGTCGAGCACGCATCGCGCGGAGGGTAGCAGTGCCTCTAGCGGCCTCGCACCCAAAGTGCGCGAGAAAGGCCGGCGTCCTCGGCGAGGCCTTCGACTTGCGCGATGAAGCGCGCCGCGTCCTGGGGATAGCCGGCGGTGGCTCGCAGATCCGCGCGGCGCTCGGCGAACCAGGCGTTCAAGGCGCGCATGGTGAGCTCGCGCAGGTACTTGGCGATGCAGCTGGCCAAGCTCACGCGCGCGTCGAGGCGATCGGCCTTCATGGCGAAGGCCAGCTCGACTCGCGCGTGCGCATCCATGACGCCGAAGAGTTCGTAGCGACTCTCGGCGCGTCCCCGGCTGCGCTCTTCGGCGATCAGCTCCGGAAAGGCCAGGGCCAAAGGGCGCCGGTAGTCGTCGCGGCCGCCCGCTTTGTCGCACAGCACCTCGAGGCCCGCCTCGCTCGCGGGGTGCTCGGCCAGGGCGCGCACCAGGGCCAAGGTGCGCGAGACGACCCAGGTGTTCTTGGTGCCGCCCGCCTCGACGGCGACGGCCATCTCGCGGTTGAAGCTCGCGGCCGAGATGAGGTCGGCGCGCAGGAGGGTGGGGCGCACGCCCGCCGCCTCGGCCACCGTGCGCAGGGTAGCGACGCATCGGCACAGCTCCTCGGGGTCGTTGGCCAGGGGCAAGGCCTCGTCGAGGGCCGAGCCCTCCGCAAACCAGGGGGCGGGCTCGGCCGGCGCGACCGGATCCGAAAGGGGGGCCGCGAGCGCAGCGATCAGCTCGCGGGCGCTCGCCGGAGGCGTCTCGGATCCGGTCGCCCACATCCACGTGGCCAGGGCTGTGCGTTCGAGGCGGGCGAACTTGCGGGCGCCCGTATGAATCTCTTTCGAGTCGCCGACCTCCAGGTGGGGTGGCTTGGCTCCGGGCCGGTCGATCGCCGCGGCCAAGGCCAGATGCAGGTCCCGCGCGCCGCTCGCCGCGAAGGCGGCAATCACCAAAGGACCCAGGGTCGGGCCGAGCCCGGCCTCGTCCACGCCAGCTCGGATCGCGTTGCGCCGGCCACTCATGCGCGAGCTTTGGCGCTTCGACAGTGCTCGATCCAGCGCTCGAAGATGCGGTCGCCTCGCGAGCGCGACTCGTTTTGCGGCGGGCCCTCGTCGAGCCACTCGGGGTGCCACTGCACGCCGACCGCCCAGCGACCGGCTTCGCAGCGCTCGATCGCCTCGATGACGCCATCGTCCGCGCGGGCGGTCACGCGAAATCCCGGCGCGAGATCTTTGATCGACTGGTGGTGGACGCTGTTGACGAGGACGCGCGGCGCTTCGTAGATCCCGCGAATCCAAGAGTCTGCTTCGAGTTCGACGCTGTGCTCGTTCTCGTCGTAGCGATCCCAGTCGCGGTGGACGCGAGTCCCGGGCAGCTGGGTGCCGATGTCCTGGTAGAGCGTGCCTCCGCAGGCCACGTTGAGGATCTGGGCGCCGCGGCACAGCCCCAAGATCGGCAGGCCCAGGGACTCGGCGATTCGGATCAGGCGGGTCTCGTAGGCGTCACGGATCGCGTCGCCGCCCCACTTGGGATCCATCGGCGTCTCGCCGTAGCTCTCGGGGGCGCAGTCGGCCCCGCCTTGCAAGAGCAGGCCGTCGCAGCGCTCGAGCCAGGCCCGGTCGCTGCCCTCCGGATCCTCGGGGATCTCGAAGTGCCCCAGCGGCAGGCCCCCGGCGCGCCACACCGAGCGCGCCATCTTCTCTTCGGTGAACAGCAGGGTCTTGCCCTTGAACAAGGCGCGCTGCGGATCGGCGTGCAGCATGCACGAGCCGATGGCGATGACCGGGCGACTCATGCCGCGACTCCGGGGAGCAGGCCCGCACGCTCGAGCAGGGCGTCGATCTTGGGCTCGCGCCCCATGAACGCGACGAAGAGCTCCATCGGGTCGCGGCTGTCGCCGCGCGAGAGCAGCGTGTCCAAAAAGCGCCGCCCCGCCTCGCGCGAGAAGATGCCCTCGCGCTGAAAGACCGAGAAGGCGTCGGCGTCGAGCACCTCCGCCCATTTGTAGGAGTAGTAGCCCGCGGCGTAGGCCACCGGCCCGGCGAAGAGGTGGGTGAAGCCGCAGATCATGGCGTAGTTGTCGGGCAAGGGTGCCGGCGCGAAGCGGGCCATGCGATCGCGGGCGTAGGGCACGACCGCACCGTCGCGGGCCGCGTCGTAGTCCATGTGCAAGGCCAAGTCGACGTCGGCAAAGGTCAGCTGGCGCATCATGGCCGAGG
>JAUIJR010000336.1 GCA_030431075.1 Polyangia bacterium
GCCGGCGTAGGCCGACACCCGCGCGCCCCGACCGGTGTGGTTGGGACCGAGCAGCAGTACGCGCTCGGGCACCTCGACCGCCGCGTAGGTCGCCCCCGCGATCGCCCCCGAGTAGACGAGGCCGGCGTGCGGCGCGATCACCATGCGCGCGGCCAAGGGCGTGTCGACCGAGGGGCACTGCGCTTCGATCTGGGCGGCGAGCGCAGCGGCGTCGGCCGGGTAGAAGCGACCGGCCACCGCGGGTGGACGCACCTGCACGCTCGCGCCGCCGGTCAACTCGCTCCCGCGCTAGGGCGCCGCCCCTTGGTAGATCCACTTGTACATGGCGCGCATGTCCGAGGGACAAAGCTCACCACCGGGCGGCATCGGCAGGCCACCGCCGCCGAGCACCTCGCGGTGTGTGTTCGTGACCTTGAGCCACAAGTAGCTCTGATCGGGCGCGCCGGGCTCGATGTAGTCGAGCACCGTGACCATGGGGTCCATCATGTTCGCCGTCTCCAAGCGCGCGGCCGGTGCGTCGACGAGCATGTCGTAGGTCCCCATCGCGTCGCCGTCCGGCAAGATCAGCGCGTTGTCGCCATCCGCGTGACAGTTCGCCAAGATGCAGCCGCCCTCGATGATGGGGAAGACGTGCTCTTCGAAGTTGAGGTTCGCCGGCAGGCTCTCGGGCCCGAGGCAGGGCGTCGCTCCGTCGCCTCCGAGTCCCTCGACGTCGAGACCGGCGATCCACGAGATGATCACCGCCACCTCTTCGGGGCGCGCGGGACCTTCGGGCATCTGCGCACCGCTCACGTTGGGGGCGTCGGCTGGAATCGCGCTCGGCGGCAAGAGCTTGAGCGCCAGGTAGGAGTTGTACAGGTCGCCGATCTGCACGAGCGGCACCCCCGTCGAGCTCGTCGCCGACAAGATGGCGTCGCTCGATCCGGCGCTCAGGCTCAAGGAGCCCGCCGGCGACGCACCCGAGTGGCAGCCCGGCGTCGCGCAGGCGTTGTCGAAGGCCGCTTGGACTTCGCTGGGGATCTCCGATCCGCCCTCGCCATCGACCGGGCGCACGTCACATCCGCTGGCTCCCAAGAGCCCGGCGCAGGCCACCCACATCATCGTTTGACACTTCACAGCTTCCACCTCCGCGAGATGTTGAAGCCCAAGTAGACGTCGCCGTTTTCGATGGCGCCGCTCGGGCCCGACGCCACCTGATTGGTGTGGATGGCGCTTTGGTTGGTGATGAAGACCTGAAAGAGGTGCAAGCCCGCGCGGGCCGACCAGCCCAGCGCGATGTTGCCGTACTTCGATCCCCCCGGCGAAGCATCGCCGCCTTGAAAGTAGAAGACGTCGGGCGAGCCGCCGACCGGCAAGGGCAGCGTGTACTCGAGGTCGATGCCGTGCTTCTTCTTTTTGCCCAGCCACACGGTGGAGGCGAGGCCGACATCCAAGCTACCGCGCCGGTCTTCGGAGACTTGCGGGCCCGAGCCGAAATCCACGCGCGGATCCGGCGTATGATTCGTGAACATCGACCAGTTGAACATCAACTGGGTGCTCCAGCGCTCGGCCCACAAGCGGCTGAGCATGAACTGAAAGTTGCCCGTGAAGCGGTTGGCGACCTTGGCCGGATCGTCGGCGAGGGCCTCGAAGCTGGCGAACACACCCAAGCTCAGGGGCTTGCCGTCGACCTGGCGCAGCGGCACGTACTTCATGCCGAGCTCCCAGTCCAAGTTGGCGTTGGACCAGCGCGCGAGCACGTCGAGGCCGTCGACGATGCCGTAGGCGACACCCAAGCTCATGGTCGCCCCACCGGCCAAGCCGAGGTAGGAGCGCGGCGCGATCAGCTTGCCGAAGCGGTGATGGATCCGAAACTCGATCGACTTCTTGCCCAGGGTCGTCGTCGTGTTCTGGTTGATCTGGTGCGTGCCGAAGAAGTTGTCACGGCGGCGCACGGGCGGAGGTGGCGGTGCGATGACGTCGCCGTCGCCGCCGGCATCCCCGTCTCCGTCGCCGGTCGGATCTCCGACCGCGTCCCCGTCTCCGTCTCCGGCCGCGTCGCCGTCACCGTCTCCGGCCGGAGCGGCCGCGGCCAAGCCCACGATCCAGTCGTTGACCAAGGCGAGTTGCTCGGCCGAGAGGGGATCGTCGCCCAAGGGCATGAGCTCGCCTTCCATCCCCTGCCCCGAGAGCTTGGCCAGCAGGTAGCTCGCCTGCGGGTCGCCGGCGACCACGAGGGTCTTGCCGCTCCCCCCCTTGGCGCCCACCAGGTTGGCCAGCGGCACGCTCAGGTCGACCTCGTCCGAGTCGGGCCCGTGGCACATCACGCAGCTGTCGTCGAAGAGCGCACGCACCGCGGCCTCCCGCGCCGCCATGTCGTCGGAGGCTGGCGCTCCAAGCATCGCGGGGCTCGAACTCGCCGTGCCACCATGGACCGGCCCCGAAAATGCGAAGAGCGTCAACGCGAGGAGATCCGCGGAGAACACGGCGGCATCTTAGGCCATGGGCCAGGCGCGGCGCGACCCAGGAGTGTCCCCAGGGCCCTCATCGTTGCCTCCGGGGCCATGGCTCGCCCCGTTTTCCCGACGGCCCCCCTCGGGTAGGATGCCCGCATGTCCACCCCTCGCCCCCTGACCCCCATTCTCGCCCTCGCGCTGCTGAGTCTGAGCGTCGCGCCCGGCTGCAAGAAAGACGGTGCCGAGGAGAGCGCAGGCGCGGCCACGGGGGCCTCCGGCGCGAGTGGTGCGACGGGCGCAAGCGGCGTCGCGGCCACCGGGGCCACGGGCGCGAGCGGCGACACGGCGGCGACGGGAGCCAGCGGTGCGACGGGCGCCAGCGGTGCGACGGGCGCTACCGGAGCCACCGGCGCCACCGGGGCGACAGGCGCTACCGGGGCCACGGGTGCAGACGCAGCGACGGGCGAGGGAACGCCCACCGACGATGACGCGGGCCTCGACGAGGACGGCGAAGACGCGCCCACCGGCGCGACCGGTGAGCCGGCAGATCCCAAGCAAGCGCTCCTCGACGAAGCGGCCACGACCAAGACCAAGGACGACCGCGCCATGGCGGCCCTCGAAGAGGCCAAGGCCCTCGAGGCCACGCCGCGCGAGCTCGCCGAGATCGCCAACAAGCGCGCCTCTCGACTCTTTCGCTACCCCGATCGCGCGCAGCCCTTTTTCGAGTACGCGATGCAGATCGACGAGAGCTACCCGGACGCGCCCTTCCAGCTGGCCAAGATGGCCGCCAACACCGGCGACATCATCCGGACCAAGGAGCTGCTGACCGAGGTCAAAAAGCGCGGCGGCAAGCGCTTGTTGCAGACGGTCGAGTTCGACCCGACCTTCGCGCTCGTCGTCGACGACGCCGACGTTCGAAAGCTCTGGGAGTGAGCCCCCCGCGCGGCGTCCTTTTCGTCTGCTACGCGAACGTCTGCCGTTCGCCCCTGGCCGAGGGCGTCTTTCGTCATCTGGTCGACGAAGCCGGGCTCGGCGCGCGCTACAAGATCGACTCCGCGGGCACGGCCGCCATGGCCGGCGCCGCCCCCCACCCTTTTTCGGTCGAGGCCGCGGCCGCGCACGGCCTTCGCCTCGAGGGGCAGTCGCGCCAGCTGCTGCGCGGCGACCTCGACGCCTTCGACGAGATCTTGGTGATGGACCGGGCCAACCTGCGACAGATCCGGCGTTTGTTGGCGGCGGGCAGTTTCCGCGAGCTGCCCCCGACCCGCGCCCGCCTGCGCCTGCTCGCCTCTTTGGGGCCGGGTGCCCGAGACGACGCCGAGATCGACGACCCCGTCGGCAAGGCGCGCGAAGTCTACGACGCACTCTTCGATCAGATCCACGCGGCCTGTTCGGCCCTGCTCGAGCAGACGCGAGATGACTGAGTCTCCCGAGCGCCTCTTCGTCTACGGCAGCTTGATGGCCGGCCTGCCCGGCGCGCACGAGCTGGCCCGCACCCTCGCCGCGAGCGCCTCGCTCGAGGGCTGGGCCCGCGTGCAAGGCCGCTTGTGGGATGTAGGCCAGTACCCGGGCCAATACCCGGGACTGACCCTCGACGGTGAGCACGACGACCAGGTCTTCGGCCAACTGTGGCGATTGTCGAGCGACGCCGCGACGCGTCTCGAGCTTTGGACCTTGCTCGACGCCTACGAAGGTTGTGCCCCCGGGGATCCCGAACCGCAGGAGTACGCGCGCGTGTACGTCGAAGTGCAAGGCCTCGACCCCGACGAGTGCACGCGCTCGAGCGCGCAGCTCTACGTCTACCGCCGCCCGCTGCCCGCCAGGGCTACGCGGATCGTCGACGGCCGCTGGCCACCCAAGGCGTGACCCGGCGCATGCGGCTCGGCTCGACACGCGCCAAGGCAGAGGCGAAAAAGAGGCGTGGCCAACCCCTTGTTCACCGACGAGACCCTGCGCTTCATGTTCGAGACCTGGGTTCGGCCCGACGAGCTGCTGCAGTGGCCGGTCTTTGGCGAGCACGAGCGCGAGGGCTTCGAGCTGCACCTACAAACGGTGACCCGCTTCGCCCGCGAGACCCTGTGGCCGACCTTCGGCGAGCTCGATCGTGAGCCGCCCCGCTTCGAAGGCGGCCGCGTCTTCGTGCATCCGCGCGTGCACGAGGTCTACCCCACGATGGTCGAGCTCGGGGCCGTAGCCGGCGAGCGCCCCTTCGAGGTCGGCGGGCACCAGCTACCGCGCGCGGTCGCCACCTTGGCCAGCTTCCCGCTGATGGCCGCCAACAGCTCGGCCGTCGGCTTCGCCTACCTCACCGGCGGCGCGGCCCACTTGATCGAGAGCTTCGGCGACGAGGCGCTGCGCGAGACCTTCATGCGCCGCATGTACGAGGGCCAATGGACGGGAACGATGGCGCTCACTGAGCCGCAGGCGGGCTCGGCCCTCGCCGATCTCACCACCAGCGCCCGCCCCCTCGGCGAAGGCCGCTACGCCATCCGCGGCTCGAAGATCTTCATCTCCGGCGGAGACCAGGACTTCTCCGAGAACATCGTGCACCTGACCTTGGCGCGGGTCGAAGGCGCCCCGGCCGGTCTGCGCGGGGTGTCCTTGTTCGCCGTGCCGCGCTTGCGTCCCGAGGGCGAGAAGCTGGTCTTCAACGACGTGCACACCAGCCAGGTCATCCACAAGATCGGCTGGAAGGGGCTCCCCAGCGTCGCGCTCAGCTACGGCGAGAAGGACGACTGCGTCGGCTGGCTGGTCGGCAGCGAGGGGCGCGGCCTCTCCTACATGTTCCAGATGATGAACGGCGCGCGCATCTTCGTCGGCGCCAACGGGGTGGCCACCGCCAGCGCCGCCTACCACGAGTCTTTGGCCTACGCCCGCGAGCGTCGCCAAGGCCGTCCCCTCGGGCGACGCGAGGCCGGCGAGGGCCCGGTGGCGATCATCGAACACCCCGACGTGCGCCGCATGTTGCTGCGCCAAAAGGCGATCGTCGAAGGCGGCATGGCCTTGGTGCTGCACGCGGCGCGCCTGAGCGACACGGCCGAGCACCACGCCGACGAAAAGCAACGCGAGCGCGCGGCCGGCTTGCTCGATCTGCTCACCCCCGTGACCAAGAGCTTCCCGGCCGAGTGGGGCTTCGAGTCGAACGCGCTGGCCGTGCAGATCCACGGCGGCTACGGCTACACCAGCGAGTACCCGGTCGAGGCCTACATGCGCGAGCAAAAGCTCAACAGCATCCACGAGGGGACGACGGGGATCCAGGGCCTCGACTTGCTCGGCCGCAAGATGGTCGCGCGTGGCGGCGCCGACTTGCGCACCTTGGTCGAAGAGATGACGGGTGCCGCCTCCGAAGCGCGCGGCCATGGTCTCGAAGAGATCGCCGCCGCCCTCGAGAGCGCCCGCGACCAGCTCGTCGCCACCAGCACCGCCTTGGGCGCGCGCGGCATGGCCGGTGAGGTCGACGCGATGATGCGCCACTCCGACGACTACCTGCGCTTGGTCTGCATCGCGGTGGTCGCGTGGATGTGGACGGTGATGGCGGCGCATTCCCAACGCGCCCTCGCCGA
>JAUIJR010000337.1 GCA_030431075.1 Polyangia bacterium
CTTCGACGGCCCGGGTGTGTACTGCAACGACCGCGACAACAGCGAGGTCGCCGGCAGCAGCTACGCCTTCATCCACAACACCTTCGTCGACGTGCGCGACGGCGGCATCACCTTGTTCGGCACCACCACCGTGGGGCACGTTGGGCAAAACAACCTCTTTGTCGACGTCGTCGGCAACGCGCTGAACATCGGCGGCAACGTCGACTGGAGCGAGGCCGGCAACCTCGAGCTCGCCTTGGCCGACGCCGGCTTCGAAGACCCGGACATCGGCAACTACGCCTTGATACAGAGCTCACCGGCCGTCGACGCCGGCGTGGACATCGCGCCCTACGTCGCGCCCGACGATCTGCGCGGCGTGCCGCGCGACTCGATGCGAGACGTCGGCGCCTACGAGTGGAGCGAAGAAGAACCCCCCGGCGACGACGAAGGCACCCCCGGCGACGGCGACACCACGGCCGCCGACGAAAGCTCGGATTCGGGCTCGGGCTCGGGCTCGGGCTCCGGCGGTGAGGCCAGCAGCGAAGGGGAGACCGGCAGCGAAGACCCCGGCGCGAGCGAGGACGGGGGCAGCGGTTGCGCCTGCTCCAGCCGCGACGCGCCGCTCGGACCCGGGCTACTCGGCATCGCCGGTCTGCTTTTGCTTCGCCGACGCCGACGCGACTAGGCCTAGGTCTAGCTCGCTAGCTGCCCGGCGCCGCTGCCCCGAGGTCGTCCCCATCGACCTCGGCCACCTGCGTCGGGAACTTGCGGCGCATGTAGCTCACGACCAGGTAGAACAAGGGCGTGTCGAAGGCCGCGAAGGCCCACTTGAAGAGCAGCCCGTTGAGCATCAGCGCCGGCACCCGCTCCCAGGTGATGCCGACCTCTTCGCCGCCGAGCGAGGCGAGCAGGGCCAGCACCACGAAGGTGTCGAGGAACTGCGAGGTGAAAGTCGAGAGGTTGTTGCGCAGCCACAGGTGGCGGCCGCGGGTGCGCCGCTTGATCCAGTGAAACACGCGGATGTCGACGTACTGCGCGGCCAAGTAGGCGCACATCGACGCGAAGGCGTTCACCTTGGACAAGCCAAAGACCCCCGAGAAGGTCTCGGAGCCGATCCCGAAAGGCGCGCTCGGGGCTCGGTCGGCCAGCTCGACCAAGAGCACGATGAAGATGTTCACCGCGAAGCCAGCCGTCACCACCTCGTTCGCGCGGCGGCGGCCGTAGATCTCGGAGAGCACGTCCGTGACCAAGAAGGTCACCGGGTAGGCGAACAGGGCGACCGACTGCGCGAAGGTGTAGGTGCCGCCGCCGGGCAGGGGCAGGTCGAAGGTGAAGAACTTTTGAAAGATGAGGTTGCAGGCCACCAGCGACGCGATGAACACCGCGACCAGCAAGAGGTAGGCCCGCTCGTAGGCGCCGCCATGCAGCTTGGGGAGACCTGCGCTCATGCGGACCCTTCGGGCGCCCGTGTGCCACGCCAAGGCCAGCTGAGCAAGGTCAGCACCGCGAAGGACGCGATGAAGGCCGCGCGTTGGGCCAACAAGAACAAGGCGATGGCGGTCGTGCCGAGGCCGACGATCTTCAAGCCGGCGGCCCAGCCGACCTCTTGTACGCCCAGGGCGCCGGGCGTGAAGCCCAAAGGCAAGCTCAGCTGCGCCGGCGGAGACACGGCCACCACCTCGAGCGGCGCCAGGGCCACGCCGACCACGACGGCCGCGCCAAAGACGTGCAGCGACATCCCGGCGTAGCGCAGCACGCTGGCCAGGGCCACGGCCGCGCCGGCGCGCCGGCTCAACAAGCGGGCGTCGGGGAGCTCGAAGTCCTCGCGCCGCCGCAAGCGGGCGTAGGCCCACAACGCGCCGCGCACGATGTAGGGGTGGGCGAGGGTGCCGACCACGAAAAAGCCGAGCACCACCGCACCCAAGAGCCAGGGCTCGTGGCGCCACAGCAAGGCCCAGGGCAACAAGCACGCGGGCAGCAACATGTCGTGCACGCGCTCGACCACCACCGCGCTCGCCGTGTGTCCGACGCTGCGCTCGCTGCCGGCGCGCTGCAAGGCGATGCCGCGCCCGAGCAGGTCGACGGCCATGGCCGAGGTGAACGAGCCGATCACGCGGGTCAGCACCATCGCGTGGAAGTAGCGTCCAAAGGGCAAGGTGGTGCCGCCCATCTGCTCGGCGATCCACTTCCAGCGGCGCGCCGCGGCCAGGGCCGCGAAGCCCGAGCCGAGCACCGACCACGCGAAGCCGGTGGCGTTGAACTCGACGGCCTCGCGCAGCTCGCCGAAGCTCGCGCCGAGCGCCCACAAGAGGCCGCCGAACAAGGCGATGCCGACGAGCAAGGCCAAGGCGGTACGCAGCTTGGGGTTCATGCTTCGGCCTTGGTGCGCATGGGGTTGAAGATGCTGCGCCAGTCGACGCGCAACCAGGCCTGGGCGATGCCGCCGAGCAGCACGCCGACGCCCAGCTGGCACAAGTAGAGGTAAAAGACGTAGACGCTGCCGCGATCGCGGATCAGCTCGGCGTCCAAGAACAGGCCCAAGCCCAGCAACAAGCCGAGCTGGAAGTTGCCGAACTGCGCCGGGCCACCCGGGATGAGCAGGGTCAAGGCGAGCACACCCATCACCGTCATCGCCTCGACGCCGCCGAGCGGCAAGCCGCAGCCGTGGGCCAAGACGGCCATGCCCGCCGCGTTGCTCGCCCAGTAGGCGGCGCTGAGCAACACGAAGGGCAGGAGGTCGCGCAGGGGGTGGATGGCGCGCAGGCCCTCGGCCAAGCCGGCGGCGAGGCCCCGGACTTTGTCACGCAGGCCCGCAAAGGGCGCGAGCGGCAAGGTGGCCCAGCGGCCCAGGCTCTCGGGAAAGCGGGCCATCAACACCAAGCCGCCGAGGGCTGCGAGCAAGACGGCCGCGCCGATCAGCCCCCAAAAGCGCAGGGTCTCGACTTGGGGGCGTGTCGGATCGAGCCAGGCCAAGCCGGCGAAGAGGGCACCGCAAGCGAAGAGGCCATCGACCACGCGCTCGAGCGCCACGGTGCCCAAGCTGGCGCTGGCCGAGATGCCGCTGCGCTGCGCGAGCAACAAGGGGCGGGCGAGCTCGCCGAGGCGTAGCGGCAAGACCATGATCCACATCATGCCGGCCAGGGCACACGCGCTGGTTTCGCCGACGCCCGGCGCCGGCGCCCGCAAGCGACGGACCAGCCACCACCAGCGCAAGTTGCGAAGCGCGAAGTAGGGGATGAGCGTGCCGATGTAGGCCGGCAAGACCCACGCGGGCAGGCTGCGCTCGGCCGGGAGGATGTCGATGTAGCGCGAGAGCGCCAGCGCAAAGCCGCCGGCGATCAGCCCCGAAACGAAGAAGCGGAGCCACCAGTTCGATCTGGTGCTCCGCTTCGGATCGTCGGACATGTCGCCGGCAGGGGGTGGGGCGGTGGCGGGGGCAAGGTCGAAGGGGCCCCGGCCAGGCAGCCCAGCCAGGAGACCTCAGCCCTTTTTGAAACGACTGGGGAAGTTGTCGTCGAAGCTCTTGTCCGGGTGAATCTGGCGGGCGCGCTCGATCAGCGTGCCCTCTTCTTCGCGGCGCTCGGGGTCGGGCAAGCAGCACTCGACCGGGCACACCGCTTGGCAGGCCTCGTAGTCGTGGAAGCCCACGCACTCGGTGCAGAGCTTCGGATCGATCACGTAGATCTCGTCGCCCTCGGAGATGGCTTCGTTCGGGCACTCGGGCTCGCAAGCCCCGCAGTTGATGCACTCTTCGGTGATGTGAGTCGCCATGGTGGTGTCGGCCTGGCGCGCAGGCGCGGGGCAAGTCTACCTGGGGCAACCGTGGGGTCAAGCGCGCGGCGTTTTTGACGCGCTGCCGCGAGGGCCAGCGCACAGGGCCGCGGGACCGCGATTCAGCCCACGAGGGTCTCGAGCTCGCTCGCGCAATGCTCGAAGGCGAGCAAGGCGCGCGAGAGGCTCAGCGTCGACGCGGCGACCAGCGTGAACAGATACTCCTTGGCCACCGGCCGCGCGAGGATGAGCCCCTCGCTGGCTTCGGCGATCACCGTGGGCTTGCCGAGGCCGAAGACGATCGCATTTCGGCGAAGGCGCGCCATGGGCTGCCCTATCTGCGCGCCCGCGAGCTGAAGATCGATCTCGCTGATGACCCAGCTGCGCCGCGCGCCATCGATCGGTTCGCCCCAGGCGTCACTGAGCACCGCGCCGCGGGCCGCGGGCAGGGACTCGAGCAAGGCGGCCATGCACTCGCCGAACTCGCTGATGCCGCGATCGATGGGCGAGGCGGCGCGGGTGCGCGAAGGGGAGGCGTTCGCCCCGAGCTCCTCGGGGCTGCGCTCGGGACGCGGGGCCCGGGGACCTCCGCTCATCGGCCGTCTCCGATCACGCTTCCGTGCCTCCATCGTTCATGGGCTACGGCGTCCCGTCTTCGAGACCCGCCGCGAGGCGCACCACGTGGGTGTCGCGCAGCAGTTGGAGGTAGCGCGGAAAGGCCGTCTCGGCCCGCCAGCCGTCGAGCAATTCGACACGCAGCGCCTCGGCCCGGGCTTTGCGCTGGGCGGCGGGGTCGGCGGGGTCACCGACATCCTTGGCCTCGAGGATCCGCGGCACGAAGGCGATGTGCCAGCCGTACTTGGTGTGGAAGGGGGGCACCACGCCGGGCGTCTCGATCTGCTCGAGGGCCTCGACGAACTCGGGGACCCACAGGTCTTTGCGCGCGACCTCGTAGGCGCCGGTCTCGAAGTGCAGCTCGAAGCGTCCGTCTTCGGACTGGCGGGGCGCGAGCGCATAGAGCTTGGTGATCAAGTCGCAGTTGCGCTCACCGGCCAGATCTTCGCGTCGTTGATCGAGGGCGCGAGCGAAGCTGCGGCCAAAGGCCTCGGCGTCGCGCTGCCACTGCGGGTCGTCCGTGGGGGCCTCGGGGGGCGCGCCGCTGTCGTCTTTGGGCGGCACGCGCACGATCACCTGGCACACGAAGTGAAGCTTGGGGTGAAAGTGACGCGAGCGGCGGGCCTCATCGTTCAAGGTCGCGTCGACGATCGCGTCCTCGATGTCCTCGGGCCCGTGCTTGGCTTCGAACTCGGCTTCGAGGGTCAAGCGGGCCAAGGCGGCGCGACGTAGCTGGGTCGCCCGCATCGGGTCGAGGGGCTCGGCGCTGGCGTCGGCGTCTCGCATGGCGACCCAGCGCAGCGTCTCGATCGCGCGGGCTTCGGCCTCGGCCTCGTCGACGCCGTCTCGGTCGGCGATCATCTCGACCACCTCGCGGTGCAGGACCCGCTCGCCGACTTGGGCGATGCGCTCGCCTTTCACCTCGCCGCGCCGGCCTTCGCCGCCACACGCCCCGGCGGTGACCAAGGCGAGGGCGCAGGCCAGCGCCGCCCTCATGCCCCGGCGCGCAGGCCAAAGCTCGACGCGGGCACGCTCAAAAGGCGAGCGAAAAGGCCAAACTTCCGAGCCGCGCATTGCCGAATCGGTTCGTTTGTATCACATGGTTGTAGGTCGCTTGGACCCAGCCGCCGGCCAGCCAGCGCAGCTTTTCGTGGCGGGCGATGCCGTCGAACTCCCAGGTCAGCTGCGCGCCGGGGGTGTGGCTCAAAAAGGCGCTCATCTTGGGGTCGGCCGTCCGGTAGGGATCGTCCATCGTGTACATGTTGTCGGCGCGCCAAAAGTCGGCGCCGCCTTGCTTGTAAAAGCGATAGCGCAGTCGCAAGCGCCAGTGCTCGGCGAAGCGAAAGTGCAAGCGCGTGTCGATGGCGTTGGCCCGGATCCCCCAGTCGTCGGCATAAAAGCGGTAGCGCGGCTCGATGACCATCTTCGCTTTGGGGATCATCCACTTGACCCACAAGTTGGGCGCGATGCGGCGGCGCAAGAGGGGATGGCGCTCGTTGTCGGCGTTGACCACCCGGCGGTAGGGGTTGTCTTGAGGGCCGCGCGCGTAGATGCCTTCGAGGCCGACGCCGGCGAGCACGGTCTTGTGAAAGCTCTGCGTCCAGCCCAAGCCCAGGTAGTGCACTTGC